>NZ_JBHZAN010000010.1:113302-235223 GCF_042754285.1 Streptomyces sp. NPDC059224 | reverse complement strand
GACAGGACCCTCGACAAGTCCCATCGTTGCAGGTCAGCAGCACTCTCCATTTATTTGATCAAGACTCGGACAGACCCACTCGCGAAAGCGCGAGGTTAGGTTCGGACCGGCGCTGTGAGATTTCGTGACGCATGAGAGGGTCATACGGGTGAGCGAGACACCACCGAACACCCTGCAATACCGCTTTGACGGACCAGAAGACGCTCCTGTCCTGATCCTGGGCCCCTCATTGGGGACCACCTGGCACATGTGGGACCGCCAGGTCCCGGAGCTGATCCAGCAGTGGCGGGTCTTCCGTTACGACCTTCCCGGGCACGGGGGCTCCCCGGCGCACCCCGCCGGTTCCGTCACCGAGCTGACCGCCCGGCTGCTGGCCACGCTCGACTCGTTCGGCGTGCAGCGCTTCGGCTACGCGGGCTGCGCGCTCGGCGGCGCCGTAGGCATCGAACTGGCCCTGCGGCACCCGGAGCGGATCGCCTCGCTCGCGCTGGTCGCCGCCTCGCCCCGGTTCGGGACGGCGGACGAGTTCCGGCAGCGCGGCGTGATCGTGCGGACGAACGGCCTCGACCCGATCGCCCGGACCTCGCCGGAGCGGTGGTTCACCGGCGGTTTCGCCGCCGCCCAGCCCGCGATCACCGAGTGGGCCGTGCAGATGGTGCGCACCACCGACCCCGGCTGCTACATCGCCGCCTGCGAGGCCCTCGCGGGGTTCGACGTACGGCATGAACTGGGCCGGATCGGCGTGCCCACGCTCGTCCTGGTCGGCTCGGACGACCAGGTCACCGGCCCCGCCGAGGCCCGCACCCTGGTCGCCGGGATCCCGGACGCCCGGCTCGCCGTGGTGCCCGGCGCCTCGCATCTGGTACCGGTCGAGCAGCCCGCCGCCGTCACCGACCTGCTGGTGCGGCACTTCTCCACCGCCTGGCAGCCCGCCTACGACTCCACCACCGGTCAGATGGCCATCCCGGCCGCTCCGCCGAAGCCGGTCCTGGCCGCCGCGCCGCAGGTCGTGCCCCAGGTCGCGCCGCAGGTCACGCCCCTCGCCGAGATCGCCCCGGCCGTCGCGGTGCCGCAGCCGCTCGGGCGGCCCGATCCCTACGACGCGGGACTGAAGGTCCGCCGGGAGGTGCTCGGGGACGCGCACGTGGACCGGGCGCTGGCCCAGGCCGACGAGTTCTCCGGGGACTTCCAGGAGTTCGTCACCCGCTACGCCTGGGGCGAGATCTGGGACCGGCCCGGACTCGACCGGCGCTCACGCAGCTGCGTCACGCTCACCGCGCTGGTCGCGGGCGGCCACCTGGAGGAACTGGGCTTCCACGTCCGGGCGGCCCTGCGCAACGGCCTCACCCCGGACGAGATCAAGGAGGTCCTGCTCCAGGCGGCGGTGTACTGCGGTGTGCCGGCGGCGAACAGCGCGTTCCGGGTCGCCCAGCGGATCATCCGTGAGGAGACCACTCCCGAGGACTGACGCACGTTCCGGGGGCAGGATGGTGACCATGAAGCTCACGAAGATGTCCCACGCGTGCGTGCGTCTGGAGAAGGACGGGCGCACGCTCGTCCTCGACCCCGGAGGGTTCAGCGAGGAGGACGCGGCCGTCGGCGCGGACGCGATCCTGATCACGCACGAGCACGCCGACCACTTCGACGAGGGCCGGCTGCGGGCCGCGCTGGACGCCGACCCGGCCACCGAGATCTGGACCCTGAAATCCGTCGCCGACCAGCTCGCGGCGGCCTTCCCGGGCCGGGTGCACACGGTGGGCCACGGCGACGCCTTCACCGCCGCCGGCTTCGACGTCCAGGTGCACGGCGAACTGCACGCGGTGATCCACCCCGACATCCCGCGCATCACCAACGTCGGCTACCTGATCGACGGCGGCAAGGTCTTCCACCCCGGCGACGCCCTCACCGTCCCCGGCCGTCCCGTCGAGACGCTGATGCTGCCCGTGATGGCCCCCTGGAACAAGATCTCCGAGGTCATCGACTACGTCCGGGAAGTGAGGCCGCGGCGCGCCTACGACGTCCACGACGCCCTGCTCACCGATCTGGCCCGCCCGATCTACGACCGCCAGATCGGCGCCCTGGGCGGCGCGGACCACCAGCGGCTGGCCCCGGGGACCTCGGCGGACGTCTGAGCCGCGCTGTCACAGGGGCCCGGTAGGTTGTCAGGCATGCGCATCGCGACCTGGAACGTGAACTCGATCACCGCCCGCCTGCCGAGGCTCCTCGCCTGGCTGGAGAGCAGCGGCACCGACGTGCTCTGCCTCCAGGAGGCAAAGGTCGCCGAGGCGCAGTTCCCGACCGGGCAGCTGCGCGAGCTGGGCTACGAGGCGGCGGTCCACGCCACCGGCAGGTGGAACGGCGTGGCGGTGCTGTCCAGGGTCGGCCTGGCGGACGTCGTCAAGGGCCTGCCCGGCGACCCCGGGTACGACGGAAGCGTGGAGCCCCGCGCGATCTCGGCGACCTGCGGCCCGGTCCGGGTCTGGTCGGTGTACGTGCCCAACGGCCGCGAGGTGGAGCACCCGCACTACGCCTACAAGCTGCAGTGGTTCGAGGCGCTCAAGGCGGCCGTGGCGGGGGACGCGGCCGGCAGCCGCCCCTTCGCGGTCCTCGGCGACTACAACGTGGCACCGACGGACGACGACGTCTTCGACCCGGCCGCTTTCGAGGGCCTCACCCATGTCACCCCGGCCGAGCGCGCGGCCCTGACCGCGCTGCGCGAGACCGGCCTGTCCGACGTGGTCCCGCGCCCCCTGAAGTACGACCACCCCTACACCTACTGGGACTACCGCCAGCTCGCCTTCCCCAAGAACCGCGGCATGCGCATCGACCTGGTGTACGGCAACGAGCCCTTCGCCAAGGCCGTGCAGGACGCCTACGTCGACCGCGAGGAGCGCAAGGGCAAGGGTGCCTCCGATCACGCTCCGGTGGTGGTGGACCTGGAGGTGTAGGTGTCAACCTGGGTCCATGAACATCCCCTTCCTGGGTAACAGGCATCCCCACACCGGTGGCGTGCCCCTGGTCGCCGACCCCGATCTGCTCGCCGAGTGCGAGCTGCTGCGCGCCCAGGCGGCCGAGGAGGGTGTCACGCTCGACGACACCCCGGCTTCGCTGGAGGCCCTCGACCAGTTGATCCCGCGCTGGCGGGACGACGAGGAGACCCTGACCTGGCTCGGCACCGACGCCGGCCTGTACCTGGGTACGGTCCTGATCCGGACCGTGCCCGGCGCGCACTGGGAGATCCGCACCGACGGGGAGCCGGTGGTACGCCTGGAGTCCGGGCGTGAGTTCGAGGTCGTCGAGTCCGGCCACGACTGGGCCGCGAGCGGGGTCCCCGAGCTCTCCCAGCTGTACGCGGAGGTGTCCGAGGCCTGACCGACGGCGCCGGGGCGGCGACGACTGCACCGCGATAAAGGCGGCGTAAATACGGCTAATGCCCGAAAAGTGCGTGTCGTGCCTCAAGCCCACCCGCGGGTGGATAGTTTGCGGCAACCACGACACAGCTGAGAGTGGGTAGGGCTGCGTATGGCCGTCGATACTTTGATCGAGCTGCGTGACGTCAACAAGTACTACGGGGACCTCCATGTCCTGCAGGACGTCGATCTCACCGTCGGCAAGGGGGAGGTGGTCGTCGTCATCGGCCCCTCGGGCTCGGGAAAGTCGACGCTGTGCCGCACGATCAACCGCCTGGAGACCATCCAGTCCGGCAGGATCACGCTCGACGGGCAGCCGCTCCCCGAGGAGGGCAGGGCCCTCACGAGGCTCCGTGCAGAGGTCGGCATGGTCTTCCAGTCCTTCAACCTGTTCGCCCACAAGACGGTCCTGCAGAACGTCTCCCTCGCCCAGATCAAGGTCCGCGGGCGCAGGAGGGAGCAGGCCGACCGGCACTCGTACGAACTCCTCGACCGCGTGGGCCTGTCGGCGCACGCCCGGAAATTCCCCGCACAGCTCTCCGGCGGCCAGCAGCTGGGGGCACCTCCCAGGCCCTTCGGGCACTGGGGGAGGGTGGCCATCGCCCGTGCCCTCGCCATGGAACCCAGGGCCCTCCTCTTCGACGAGCCGACCTCGGCCCTCGACCCCGAGATGATCAACGAGGTCCTCGACGTCATACGGCAGCTCGCCCGGGACGGCATGACCATGGTGGTCGTCACCCACGAGATGGGCTTCGCCCGCTCCGCCGCCCACCGCGTGGTGTTCATGGCCGACGGCCGGATCGTCGAGGACCGTGCGCCGGAGGAGTTCTTCACCGCCCCGCGCAGTCAGCGTGCCAGGGACTTCCTCTCCAAGATCCTCAAGCGCTGAGCGGGGAGCGCGACCATGTTCCGTAGCACTCGTGCGCCCGCCGCCCCGGCCCTGCTGAGCGCCCTGTCCGCCGCGCTGCTCGCCGCCGCGGGCTGCGGCAAGGAGGGCAGCCCGCCCGGGAAGGGCCCGGCGGCCGAGACCCTTCCCCACTACCAGGTGGCGCAGAACGTCCGGCTGCCCGCCTCCCGGACCTGGACCCGGGCCAGGCGGCGCGGCTACTTCGTGGTGGGTGCCAAGGAGGACCAGCCCTACCTCGGCGAGCGGGACCCGGCCACCGGGGTCTACTCCGGCTTCGACATCGAGATCGCCAAGATGGTGTCCGCCTCCCTCGGCCTCGCCCCGGGCACCGTCCGCTTCCGGACCATCGCCTCCGCCAACCGCGAGACCGCTCTCCAGAACGGCCAGATCGACTACTACGTCGGCACCTACACCATCAACGCCAACCGCAGGAACCTGGTCGGCTTCGCCGGGCCCTACTACCTGGCCGGCCAGTCCCTGCTGGTGCGCCACGACGAGAACGACATCCACGGCCCCCAGGACCTGGCCGGCAAACGCGTCTGCTCGGCCGCCGGTTCGACGCCGTACCAGCGGATCAGGGCCGACTACCCGAAGGCGGTCCTGGTCGCCTACGACACCTACTCCGTGTGCGTGGACAACCTGCTCACCTACCAGGTCGCCGCCGTCACCACCGACGACGCCATCCTCATCGGCTACGCGGCGAAGGCCCCCGGCGAGCTCAAGGTCGCCGGCAAGCCCTTCTCCCGGGAGCCGTACGGCATCGGCGTGCCACGCGGTGACAGCGCCCTGCGTTTCGCGATGGACGACGCG
The DNA here is from genome assembly GCF_042754285.1 of Streptomyces sp. NPDC059224. Lineage (NCBI taxonomy): Bacteria > Bacillati > Actinomycetota > Actinomycetes > Kitasatosporales > Streptomycetaceae > Streptomyces > Streptomyces sp. NPDC059224. The sequence goes on along the minus strand of NZ_JBHZAN010000010.1, from coordinate 230,096 downwards.
TTGGAGGCCCGTGAGAAGAACGGCGACTGGAAGAAGGCGTACGACGCGACGCTCGGCCTGTCCGGCGTCCCCGCCCCGAAGCCGCCCCCGATCGACCGCTATCCCGCGAGCTGACCGAGGACGGCATGAACGTACTGACCGACAACGTCCACACGTATGCCGAGGGCTTCCTCGGCACCGTCGAACTGACCGTCTGCGCCTCGGTGCTCGCCCTGGTCCTGGGTTTCCTGATGGCGTCCTTCCGGGTCGCCCCGGTCGGCTCCCTGCGGATCATCGGCACGGCCTGGGTCACCGTGCTCCGCAACACCCCGCTCACCCTGCTGTTCTTCGCGGTGCTGCTCGGCCTGCCCCGGTTCGGGCTCGTGCTGCCCTTCCAGGTGTTCGCGGTCCTCGCGCTCGGCTGCTACACCTCAGCGTTCATCTGCGAGGCGCTGCGCGCCGGCATCAACACCGTGCCCAGGGGACAGGGCGAGGCCGCCCGAAGCCTCGGCATGACCTTCGGGCAGACCCTGGCCCTGGTGATCCTGCCCCAGGCGTTCCGTTCGGTCATCCCGCCGGTGGGCTCCACCCTCATCGCGCTCGCCAAGAACTCCGCGATCGCGGGGGCGTTCAGCGTCACCGAACTCCTCGGCACCTACAAGACCCTGACCGAGCTCGGCTACAACATCGTCTGGACCTTCGTCTGGATCGCGGCCGGCTACCTCGTCATCACCCTGGCCGTCAGCGCCCTGTTCACCGTGCTGGAGCGGAAGTGGGGGATCGCCCGATGACCGAGGCCACCGCGCTCTACGACGTCCCCGGACCCGTCACCAGAAGACGGCACACGCTGTACGGGGTCCTGTCGACCTTCGTCATCCTCGGCCTGGTCGCCTGGATCCTGAACCTCCTCTTCGACACGGCCCAGTTCACGCGCACGAAGTGGATGCCCTTCGCCTACAAGGGAATCCAGGAACTCCTGCTGCGAGGCCTCGGAAACACGCTGGTGGCCTTCGCGACGGCCGCTGTCCTCTCCCTGGCGCTCGGCGGCCTGCTGGCCACCGGACGGCTCTCCGAGCACCGTGCGGTGCGGTGGGCGGCCACCGTCGTCGTGGAATTCTTCCGGGCCATGCCCGTCCTGGTGATGATCTTCTTCATCTTCGTGGCGCTCAAGGTCCATCCGCTGCCCGCCCTGGTCGCCGGACTCACCCTCTACAACGGCTCGGTGCTCGCCGAGGTGTTCCGCTCCGGGGTGAACAGCGTCGAACGCGGCCAGCGGGAGGCCGCGTTCGCGCTCGGCATGCGCAAGACCCAGGTCATGTCCTACGTCCTGGTGCCGCAGGCCGTACGGGCCATGCTGCCCGCCATCATCAGCCAGCTCGTGGTGGCCCTCAAGGACACCTCGCTGGGTTATCTCATCACCTACGAGGAGTTCCTCCATGCCGGGAAACTGATCGCATCCAACCTCGACTACGATTTGCCCTTCATCCCCGTGGTGATGGTGATCTCGCCGATCTACATCGGGATGTGCATGTTGCTCTCGTGGTTCGCCGGCTGGGTGGCCAGGAGGGAGCAGCGCAGTCCCAGGACCGAGGCCGCCGAGGTGGCCCCGGCCGAACCAGGGACGCTGCTGCCGTAGGGGGCGGCAGCCAGGGCCAGGCCCGGCCGGCGGCAGCCGGAGATCACTGCTCGCGCAGCGGAACGGACACGTACGACGGGTCGTCCACCGGCGAGGAGAAGGTCAGCTGCGCGCCGGACGGGTTGTGCTCGATGTAGAGCGGGTCCACCGTGTCGACCACCAGCGCGAGCCGGTGCCCGGCCGGCACGTCGTAGGCCGTGGAGAACAGGTCCAGGTCCACGTCGAACGCCTTGCCGGGGGTGCGGTCGTACCAGGTGTACGGCGCGTTGGTGACCAGCTTGCCGAGGCCGAGCGGGCCCACGTCGTACAGGTAGGCGACGAGGGTGCCGCGCTCCCCGGTCGGGGTGAGGGTGGTGTGCAGCCGGGCCGTACCGCGCACCCGCTGGGCGCTGCCGTAGCGCTCGGACTGCCAGACGGCGGCCCAGCGGCGGGGCAGCAGCGGGATCGACGCGACCGGCGGCAGCCGGGCTATCTGGTCGAGAAGGCCGGACAGGAGGACCACCCCGCCGTCCGCGCCCGAGTCGACGTTGGCGTGGATCGTGGTCGAGCCGGCGAGGGCGACCTTCCGGCGGGTGGCGCCCACCGACTTCCAGTCGGGGTAGCCCTCGTAGCCGCCGTCGGTACGGGACTTGAGCTGGACCGGCGGCTCACGGTCGATGCCGTTGCCGTCGCCCTTGAGGTAGTGGTCGAACCAGCGCTCGGTGTCGGTCCACACGTCGTTGGGCAGCCCCAGCAGCCCGGTCAGCTCGGCGGTGGCGTGGTCGCCCGGGCGCAGCTCCAGCCGCTTCGGGACGGTCAGCCTCCCGTAGAAGTCGGCGTACTGGTTGGCCGGGAAGATGCTGTCGCTCCAGGCGTTGGCCATGAAGACGGCCGCGCCGTTCTGGTTGAGCTGGTCGACACAGGTCGCGACGGAACGTTTCTCTCCCCAGGCGATCATGTCCTGTTCCCGGTCCAGGTTCGAGGCGTAGAAGTCCTTGAAGATCTGCCGTACTTCGGGGCTCTCCCGCCCGGTGAGAGTCGCCGAGCCGTCCAGGAGGGCGGTGGCCTCGACGTGCTGGGTACGGCCCGAGTAGATCGAGTCGATCAGATCGGCCCAGCCGCTGAGCGCGCCGACCGCCTTGATCCGCTTGTCGTGCGCGGCGGCCAGCAGGCTGATCCCGGCGCCGTACGACACCCCCGCGATGCCGATGTGCCCGGGATCCGCGGCGGTGTTGGCGAGCGCCCAGTCGATGACCTTGGAGGCGTCCGCGACGTCCGGCGGGCCGGCCACCTCGATCTGTCCGCCGGACTGCCAGAACCCCCGCACGTTGTAACTGAGCACGATGTAGCCGGCGTCGGCGAGTCTTTGGGCCTGGGCCAGGTATTCGACCTGGGGCAGCGACCAGCTCGTGGGCAGCACGATGAGCGGGTGGTGCCCGGTGGCGTCGGCGCCTGCGGGTGTGACGACGTTCGCCTTCAGGACCGTGCCGCCGTCGCCGGTGATGTCGACGAAGCGCACGGACGCGGCGGCCTGTGCGGCCGGTGCCAGGCCGATGAGGGTGCCGGCGATCAGGGCCGCCGAGACGGCCCCCGCGGCGGTGGTGCGACCGTGTCCCATGGGTCACTCCTCACTCGTGTCAGTGCAAAGTGACCCGACGGTAACCGCGACCTCTTACCGCAAGTAACCCGTCGGTAAGTTACGTGCCAGTAACGATTGTTGAATGGCGCGAGCGCTCAGGAGGCGCGGTGCGAGGAGCGGGGTGTCTCGGTCGCGGCGGGCGGCAGCGGAGCCTGCGCGGCGCGGCTGACGTCCTCGACGAGCTCGACCACGTCGGGCCCGTACGCCTGCGAGTTGACCACCTTGAGGAGCAGCACGAAGGTGTTGTTGCCGTGCTTGCGGGCGAGCCGCTGGTGATTGCGGGCGAGATAGCGGGTGGCCGCCTGATTGGTGATCGCACGTTGCCCGCAGAAGAGGAACACCGGCCGGGCGTCGGGGCGTTGCCCGGCGGTGAGCCGGGCGAGCAGGACGTACTCGGTGACGCCCGGGTCGAGACGGTAGCGCTCGGCGCCGATCTGGAAGGCGCCGCGGTCCGGTCCCGGCTCCGGGTCCACGTTGACCCGCACGCCCGGCAGCATCGCCGACATGTGCGCCACCATGCGCCGGTTCGACCCGGGCCCGCCCACACAGAACTCGGTGCGCTCGCCGAACCCCTGCTGGACGTTGTCCTGCGTCACCACCTGGAGGTTGGCACCGCAGTCCTTGATCAGCGCGGCCAGTTCCAGGAGCGCGAACACGTCGAAGCGGTGCACGGCCGGTTCGGAGGTGGCCGGATCGCGGTTGACGACCAGCAGTGACTCCGAGTTCTCCGGCAGCCCGAAAAAGGCCTGCTTGCGGCGCAGGCCGCGCCGCCACAGGGCGGTGCGGGCCAGCCAGCCGAGCGCCGCGCTGATGCCGGCGGCCACCACGCCAAGGATAATGTTGCGCAGGTCGTCATTCATGGGCGCGCATGCTAGCGGTCGCGGATGGCCGGAACGTACCCGTGTTCGATGTGTGGCGGTCGTATGACAGTGCCCTGAATGTGGCTGTCGGGACCGGGGCCCCGCCGATACGCTGCGCGGACGTTCCGGAACTGGAGGTGCGGATGCGTCGCCCTGTCACGCGGAAACTGACCGTTCTGGCGGTCTCGGCCGTCGTGGTCTCGGTGGGGGCCGCGGCACCCCCCGCGTCCGGCGGCGCGGGCGTCGCGAAGTCACCGGTGGCCGTCGGCTACGGCGGCGCGGTCTCCAGCGTGGACGCGGACGCCACCGCCGCCGGTGTCGAGGTACTCCGCAAGGGCGGCAACGCGGTCGACGCGGCCGTGGCGACCGCCGCCGCGCTCGGGGTCACCGAGCCCTACTCCTCCGGCGTCGGCGGTGGCGGCTATTTCGTCTACTACGACGCCAAGTCCCGCCAGGTGCACACCATCGACGGCCGCGAGACCGCGCCGCTGACCGCCGACTCCGGCCTCTTCACGGAGAACGGCAAGCCCCTCTCCTTCGCGGACGCCGTCAGCAGCGGGCTCAGCGTCGGCACCCCGGGGACGCCGGCCACCTGGCAGACCGCGCTCGACCGGTGGGGGACCGAACGGCTCGGCACCGTGCTCAGGCCGGCCGAGCGGATCGCACGCGACGGTTTCGTCGTCGACGACACGTTCCGGTCGCAGACCGCGTCCAACGAGACGCGCTTCCGGTACTTCCCGGACACGGCCGAGCTGTTCCTGCCGGGCGGGCAGCTGCCGGCGGTCGGCTCCACCTTCAAGAACCCCGACCTGGCCCGGACCTATCAGGAGCTGGGACGCAAGGGGGTCGCGGCGATCTACCGCGGAGACCTCGGCAAGGACATCATCTCGACGGTCAACAAGCCTCCGGTGGACCCCGGTTCGGGGTGGAACGCCCGGGCGGGCAAGCTGTCGGCGAAGGATCTGGCCGCGTACCGGGCCAAGGCGCAGGCGCCCACCGAGACGTCGTACCGCGGGCTGAAGGTGTACTCGATCGCGCCGTCCTCGTCCGGCGGGACGACCGTCGGGGAAGCCCTCAACATCCTGGAGAACAGCGACCTCTCGAAGGCGAGCGAGGTGCAGTACCTGCACCACTTCATCGAGGCGAGCCGGATCTCGTTCGCGGACCGCGGCAGGTGGGTCGGCGACCCCGCGTTCGAGGACGTGCCGACGAAGGGACTGCTGTCCCAGCGGTACGCCGACGAGCGCGCGAAGCTGATCAGTGACGACGCGGTGCTGGCCAGCCCGGTCGCACCGGGCGACCCCGAAAACCCCGGCTCGGCCGGTACGCCGGCGCCGACCACGTACGAGGGCGAGAACACCACGCACCTCACGGTCGCCGACAAGTGGGGGAACGTCGTCTCCTACACGCTGACCATCGAGCAGACCGGCGGCAGCGCGATCACGGTTCCCGGGCGGGGGTTCCTGCTCAACAACGAGCTGACCGACTTCTCGTTCACGCCGGCGAACCCCGCGGTGCACGACCCGAACCTGCCCGGGCCGGGGAAGCGGCCGCGCTCCTCCATCTCACCGACGATCGTGCTCGACAAGGCCGACAGGCCCGTGGTGGCGGTCGGTTCGCCCGGTGGGGCGACCATCATCACCACCGTGCTCCAGGTGCTGACCGAGTTCCTCGACCGGCATCTGCCGTTGGTGGACGCGATCGCCGCGCCCCGGGCGTCGCAGCGCAACGCGGCGAAGACCGAGTTGGAGCCCGTGCTGTACAACGACCCCGTGTTGCGGGGCAAGTTGGAGGCCATCGGGCATTCGTTCTCGCTGAATCCCGAGATCGGTGCGGCTACCGGGGTGCAGCGGCTGCCGGGCGGGAAGTGGCTGGCGGCGGCGGAGACGGTGCGGCGGGGCGGGGGAGCCGCCCAAGTGGTGGACCCGGCTCGGCGGTAGCGCGGTCGCGGAGCGGGGGGCACGACCAGCCCCCGCTCCTAGAGGGGCGCATTTTCCGGGCGGAACTCCAGGCGGCCGTCCGTGACGTCCACCGTCACCGTGCCGCCCTCCGTGACCGTGCCGTCCAGCAGCAGCCGGGAGAGCTGGTTGTCGACTTCCCGCTGGATGGTCCGCCGCAGCGGTCGTGCGCCGTACTCCGGCTGATAGCCGTGTTCTGCCAGCCAGTCGACCGCCGCGTCCGTGAAGTGGGCCGTGATGCCCTGGGCGTGCAGCATGCGGCGGGTGTGCTCCAGGAGCAGCTCGGTGATCTGGTGCAGCTGGTCGCCGGTGAGCTGGCGGAAGACGACGATCTCGTCGATGCGGTTCAGGAACTCCGGGCGGAAGTGGTCCCGGAGCGGGCGCAGGACCTGTTCCCTGCGGGCCTCCTGCGTCGCCTCCTCCCCGCTGGGGCCGAAGCCGACACTTGCGCCCCGCCTGGTGATCACGTCCGAGCCCAGATTGCTCGTCATCACGATGACCGTGTTGGTGAAGTCCACCGTGCGGCCCTGGGAGTCGGTCAGTCGGCCGTCGTCCAGGACCTGGAGCAGGATGTTGAAGACGTCCGGATGGGCCTTCTCCACCTCGTCGAGGAGCAGGAGCGAGTAGGGGTGGCGGCGCACCACCTCGGTGAGCTGCCCGGCCTCCTCGTGACCGATGTAGCCGGGCGGGGCCCCGACCAGGCGGGAGACGGTGTGGCGCTCCTGGTACTCGCTCATGTCCAGGCGCACCATCCGGTCCTCGCTGCCGAACAGGACCTCCGCGAGGGCGCGGGCCAGTTCGGTCTTGCCGACACCGGTCGGGCCGAGGAAGAGGAAGCTGCCGATCGGGCGGTCCGCGCTGGAGAGCCCGGCGCGGGAGCGGAGCACCGCCTCGGAGACGACGGCGACCGCCTCGTCCTGGCCGACGACCCGCTGGTGCAGATGAGCCTCCAGGCCGAGCAGCCGTTCCTTCTCCTCCTGGGTGAGGCTGCTGACCGGGATGCCGGTCTGGCGGGACACCACCTCGGCGATCGCCTCGGCCGTCACCTCCAGGCTCATCCCCTCGTCCGCCAGGTCCTCGCCGGAGACCTCGGTGATGCGCGTCCTCAACTCCACGACGCGGTCGCGGAGCTGGGTCGCGTGCTCGTACTGCTCGTCGGCGACCGCCTGGTCCTTGTCCCGGGTGAGCTGCTCGATCTCGCGCTCCATGGCCCGTACGTCGCTGCCCTTGGCCCGGGAGCCGAGCCGGACGCGGGCGCCGGCCTGGTCGATCAGGTCGATCGCCTTGTCCGGCAGCCTGCGGTCGGTGAGGTAGCGGTCGGACAGTTCCACGGCCGCGACCAGCGCCTCGTCGGTGTAGCGGACCTGGTGGTGGGCCTCGTAGCGGTCGCGCAGGCCGCGCAGGATCTCGATGGTGTCCGGGACAGTGGGCTCGGGAACCAGGATCGGCTGGAACCGGCGGGCCAGTGCCGCGTCCTTCTCGATCTTGCGGAACTCCTCCAGCGTGGTCGCGCCCACGATGTGCAGCTCGCCCCGGGCCAGTGCCGGCTTGAGGATGTTGCCCGCGTCCATCGAGCCGCCCTCGCCGCCGCCTCCGGCGCCGACCACGGTGTGCAGTTCGTCGAGAAAGACGATCAGTTGCTCGGAGTGGGCGCGGATCTCCTTCACGATGGTGGTCAGGCGTTCCTCGAAGTCACCCCGGAAGCGGGTGCCCGCGACCACGCCGGGCAGGTCGAGGGCGATCACCCGGCGCCCGGAGAGGATGTCCGGCACGTCCTGGTCGGCGATCCGCTGGGCCAGGCCCTCGACGATCGCGGTCTTGCCGACACCGGCGTCGCCGATCAGCACGGGGTTGTTCTTGCCGCGCCGGGAGAGCACCTCGATGGTCTGCTCGATCTCGTCGTCGCGGCCGATGACCGGGTCGATCCGGCCCTCCCCGGCCAGCTCGGTGAGATCGCGGCCGTACTTGTCCAGTGTGGGCGTGCCGGTATGACGGCGGCTGTCCGTACCGGTGAGGACGCGGTCGGTGTCCGGGACGTCGGCCGGCAGACTCGCGGCGAACCGGGCCGCGTTCAGGATGTGTCCGGCGGCCGAGTCCGGGTTGGCGGCCAGCGCGCCCAGGACGTGTTCGGGGCCGATGTATCCGGCGCCCCCGGCCCGGGCCAGATCGTGGGCGTCCAGCAGGGCGCGCTTCACGGCAGGGGTCAGGGACAGCGAGGTCGGCGGGGGCGCCTCGCCGGGCGGGTGCTGGACCGGTCCGGCGCGGCCGTCGATCTCCGTGGCCAGCGAGTCGGGATCCGCGCCGGACCTGCTGAGCAGGGAGCGGGTCGGCTCCGCGGTCAGCGCCGCGCGCAGCAGATGTTCGGTGTCGAGGTCCCGGCTGCCGTGTTCGGCGGCGTACTGGGCGGCGCCCCGGACCAGTTCCCGGGCGGGCTGGCTGAGCAGTCTGCCGATATCGACCTGACGGGGGCCCTGGCGCTCCCCGCCGCCGCCGAAGAAGCGGGCGAGGAACTCTCCGAAAGGATCCTGTCCGAAGTCGTTCGGTCCGGGGTAACCGCTGCTCATGAGCGTTCGTTCCGTTCCGGCGTCCCGGCACCTGGCGGGACGCGCTCGCTGGTCGACGTGCCGGTCCGCGCGGGTGCCCCCGGGAGGACCCGGTCACACCACCTTCGCACGCCTGCCCGAAGGGGGCATGTCCAGCACTTCGCCGGCTCTCAGTTCTCCGGACTCCGCTCCGTGAGGATCCGCGGCCCCGCCTCCGTGATCGCCACCGTGTGCTCCACGTGCGCCGCGCGGGATCCGTCGTTCGTGCGCAGGGTCCAGCCGTCCGGAGCCTCGTGGTAGCCGTCCCGGCCACCGGCGATCAGCATGGGCTCGATCGCGAGGGCCATGCCGTGCCGGAGCGGCAGGCCGCGGCCGGGACGGCCCTCGTTGGGCACCTCCGGGTCCTCGTGCATCCGGCGGCCGATGCCGTGCCCGCCGAAGCCCTGCGGGATGCCGTAGCCGGCCTCGCGGCAGACCCGGCCGACGGCGTGCGCGATGTCACCGATGCGGTTGCCGACGACCGCCGCCGCGATGCCCGCCGCCAGGGCCCGCTCTGCCGTTTCGACCAGCCGTACGTCCGCCGGGCGCGCCTTGCCGACCGTGAAGCTGATCGCCGAGTCGCCGACCCAGCCGTCGAGCTCCGCCCCGCAGTCGATGGAGACCAGGTCGCCGTCGCGCAGCCGGTAGGAGGTCGGGATGCCGTGCACGATCGCGTCGTTGACCGAGGCGCAGATGACGGCGGGGAACGGGGTGGCCGCGAACGAGGGCCGGTACCCGAGGAAGGGGGAGGAGGCCCCGGCCGCGCGCAGCACCCCGCGCGCCACCTCGTCCAGCTCGAGGAGGGAGACGCCGACACCGGCGGCCTCCCGTACGGCCGTCAGGGCCTGCCCGAGGACCTGGCCCGCGCCGTACATCGCCTCGATCGATACGTCTGTCTTCAGTTCCACCATGCCAATTACTATACCGGCTTTCTCGACCGGCTAAGAATCACGGCTTAGGATGGGGGCATGGTGCGCACCCCCCTCACCCCGGAAGAGCGCGAACGCGGCGAGCGTCTCGGGCAGATGCTGCGCGAGGCGCGCGGTGACCGGAGCATGACCGAGGTGGCGGCCGAGGCCGGCATCTCGGCCGAGACGCTCCGCAAGATCGAGACCGGCCGGGCGCCGACCCCCGCTTTCTTCACCGTCGCCGCGCTCGCCCGTGCGCTCGGCCTGTCGATGGACGAACTGGTGATCCGCTGCGCCCTGGTCCCGGTGTGACGCGCATCGGTCAAGATCCCGCAATGAGGACTCCGCGCGCCCGCTGAAAACTCCCCGTAGCAGCCCCGTAACACGACTGGTGTTGCCTACGAAGCCGGAGTGTTCCGGTCGGGCGGGAGTCGAGCGATGACTGTGGATCAACTCCCGGGAGGAATGCGGGAGTTCGCAAACTACCTCAACGGTCTGCTGGCACGCCTGGACCAGGGCGGCGGCTGGTGCGCGGTGTTCTGGCAGCGCGATCCCGACGGTATGCGGGCCTGCCTCGGCGCACGGGAGGTTCCGCCCTGGGACGTGGTGGCCGCGCTTCTCCAGGACCTCGCGACCGCCTACGGTCCCGAGGCGGCCGCCCGCGCCGCGGAACAGGCCCGGCAGCTGCACGCCGGCGCCCTCGCCGCCTGCGACGCCCGGCCGGGCGCCCGGGAGGATCTGGTCGACCGCCTCGACGTCATGCTCCGCGAGCAGCGTTACGCCGCCGAACGGCTGGCCCAGGTCGGCCGCGCGTACACCTCCGCGCACTCCCGCGAGGAGGCCGAGTCCCTCGACGTCGACCTGGCCTGGGCCCGCGACGACCACGAACGGGCCTCCGCCCGGTGTGTCGAACTCCGGCACCGGATAGGCCGGCTGGAGCGACGGTACGAGCCGGCAGCGCCGCCCGACGACCCGGCCGCCGAACCGCGGGCGACCGCCCGCGCCACCGCGGCCGGCACCGCCACGGCGCCGGCCGCCCCGGAGCCGTCCGAAGTCCCGGCCTCCGCTCCCGGCCCGGACCCCGCCCCCGCCAGACCGCGCAAGCGGCGGCGGGGCAGTGCCCGGTTCGCCGGGATGGCGGAGGACGAAGTCCCGCCCGGCGCCGTACCGCAGACGCCGGCGGTGCCCGTGCCCGTGGCTCCCGACGGCCGCCGCACCCCGCGCGGAGCCCGGTTCGCCGGGGCCGCCGAGGCGCCGGCGCGGCCGGAGCCGGTCGCGGAGCAGGCCGACGAGGAGGCGGCACAGGCCGTGGCGGGGGCCGTGGCGCGACTGGAACGGCTGCGGTCCGAGAGCCGCACCGGAGAGGCGCACGCGCTGCTGGCCGAGGCCGCGCAGTGGCCCGCCGCCCGCTTCCCGCTGCTCGCGGACGCCCTCCAGCGGGCCGGGCTCGGCGCCGACTGGGCCACGCTGCTGTGGGAGACGGCCTCGCTGCCGCCCGCCCGGCTGGTGGCAGCCGCCGACGCGCTGACCGCCGCGGGCCGGACCGCCGACGGCCGGCAGATCCTCCGCCAGGGCGTGGTCCGGCCCGCCGCGGAGATCGGCGAGGCCGTCCTCGTGCTGGACACGGCGGGCCGGCACCGGGAGGTCCGGGCCCTGCTGGACACCTACGTCCAGGTCCGCCCGCCGGAGGAGGCGGCGCACAGCGCGGAGCCGGACCCGCACCGCCTGGCGCCACTGCTTCTCCGCTCGGCGCGGTCGTTCTCGGACCGCTGCTACTGGGACGTGCTCCACGCCCTGCGCGTCGCGGGCCTCGCAGCCTGACCGGCCTCGGTTCCCGCGCTCTTCCAGGGCGCGGGAAACCGCGCGACCAGCCCCCCGCACCGGCACCCGGCAGGCGGCCGAAGCGACGGCGGAGCCCTCCGACTCGTCCACCGGGGTAAGAAACGAGATCGACTCGGCGGCTTAACGACGATGGTCTTGGCAAGGACTCCGAGGACGCCTACTTTCGACCCTCTACGGGCGTAGAAGGAGCAGCTCATGGCCAACGTCGTACGCGCCGCTCTGGTCCAGGCCACCTGGACGGGCGACACCGAGTCCATGGTGGCGAAACACGAGGCGCACGCCCGCGAGGCGGCCCGGCAGGGTGCGAAGATCATCGGATTCCAGGAAGTCTTCAACGCCCCCTACTTCTGCCAGGTCCAGGAACCCGAGCACTACCGCTGGGCCGAGCCGGTCCCCGACGGCCCCACGGTCCGTCGTATGCAGGAGCTGGCCCGCGAGACCGGCATGGTGATCGTCGTCCCGGTCTTCGAGGTCGAGCAGTCCGGGTTCTACTACAACACCGCGGTCGTGATCGACGCCGACGGCAGCGTCCTCGGCAAGTACCGCAAGCACCACATCCCTCAGGTCAAGGGCTTCTGGGAGAAGTACTACTTCAAGCCCGGGAACGCCGGCTGGCCGGTCTTCGACACCGCCGTCGGCAAGATCGGCGTGTACATCTGCTACGACCGCCACTTCCCGGAGGGCTGGCGGCAACTCGGCCTCAACGGCGCCCAGCTGGTGTACAACCCGTCGGCCACCTCGCGCGGCCTGTCGGCCTACCTCTGGCAGCTGGAGCAGCCCGCGGCAGCCGTCGCCAACGAGTACTTCGTCGCCGCCATCAACCGGGTCGGCCAGGAGGAGTACGGGGACAACGACTTCTACGGCACGAGCTATTTCGTCGATCCACGTGGGCAGTTCGTGGGGGAGGTCGCCGGCGACAAGGACGAGGAACTCGTCGTCCGCGACCTCGACTTCGGCCTGATCGACGAAGTGCGGCAGCAGTGGGCCTTCTACCGCGACCGCCGTCCCGACGCCTACGAAGGGCTGGTACAGCCGTGAACGACCTCTTCGCCCGCCACCGCCAGGTCCTGCCCGACTGGCTGGCCCTCTACTACGACGAACCGCTGGAGATCACCCACGGCGAGGGCCGGCACGTCTGGGACGCCGACGGCAACCGCTACCTCGACTTCTTCGGCGGCATCCTCACCACGATGACCGCGCACGCCCTCCCCGAGGTGACGAAGGCGGTGAGCGAGCAGGCCGGGCGGATCATCCACTCCTCCACGCTCTACCTGAACCGCCCGATGGTCGAACTGGCCGAGCGGGTCGCCCACCTGAGCGGCATCCCGGACGCCCGGGTCTTCTTCACCACCTCCGGCACCGAGGCCAACGACACCGCCCTGCTGCTCGCGACGACCTACCGCCGGACCAACACCATCCTGGCGATGCGCAACAGCTACCACGGCCGTTCCTTCAGCGCCGTCGGCATCACCGGCAACAAGGGCTGGTCCCCGACCTCCCTCTCGCCGCTGCAGACGCTGTACGTCCACGGCGGCGTCCGCACCCGTGGCCCGTACGCCGAGCTGAACGACCGTGACTTCATCGCGGCCTGCGTGGAGGACCTGCGCGACCTGCTCGGCCACACCCGGCCGCCGGCGGCGCTGATCGCCGAGCCCATCCAGGGCGTCGGCGGCTTCACCTCCCCGCCCGACGGCCTGTACGCGGCCTTCCGCAAGGTCCTCCAGGAGCAGGGCATCCTCTGGATCGCCGACGAGGTGCAGACCGGCTGGGGCCGCACCGGCGAGCACTTCTGGGGCTGGCAGGCGCACGGCCAGAGCGGCCCGCCGGACATCGTGACCTTCGCCAAGGGCATCGGCAACGGCATGTCCATCGGCGGGGTGATCGCCCGCTCCGAGATCATGAACTGCCTCGACTCCAACAGCATCTCGACGTTCGGCGGCACCCAGATCACCATGGCGGCGGGCCTCGCCAACCTGTCGTACCTCCTGGACCACGACCTCCAGGGCAACGCCCGCCGGGTGGGCGGCCTCCTCATCGAACGTCTCCGCTGCGTCGCCGCCCAGCTGCCCGGCGTACGGGAGGTCCGGGGCCGTGGCCTGATGATCGGCGTCGAACTGGTCAGGCCCGGCACGGACGAGGCCGACCCCAAGTCCGCCTCGAAGGTCCTGGAGACGGCGCGTGAGGGCGGCCTCCTGATCGGCAAGGGCGGCGGCCACAACACGAGCGCGCTGCGCATCGCGCCACCGCTGTCCCTGACGGTCGCGGAGGCGGAGGAAGGCGCCGCGATCCTCGAACAGGCGCTGAGGAGTGCCTACTGAGCGGTCGGCCGGAAGCGTGCCCGGCAGGCCGTGTGCCGACCGAGGCGCCGTCGTGGCCGCTCGCGCGGTTCCCCGCGCCCCTGACGGGGCCCCAGGCAGCGCCCCCCAAGGCGCGGGGAACCGCGCGACCGGCCCCCACCGGCCCGCAGCTGCGAACGCACCGATCCGGACCAAGGGACACGCGAGATGACCGCCACCTGGGATCCTCCGAACACCGCACACGCCCCCACCCTGTCGGTCCGTCAGGTCCTGGCCCTGGAGCGGGTCCTGGCCGGTGACCCCGAGGTCGTCGCCGGCGCCGCCCACCTCGACCGTCCCGTCCGCTGGGTGCACGTCGCCGAGGCCCCCGACGTCGGCGTCATGCTCACCGGCGGCGAGATGGTCCTCACCACCGGTGTCCTGCTGGCGGACGACGCGCACAAACAAGCCGAGTACATCCAGTCCCTGCACCGGGCCGAGGCCGCCGCGGTCGTCCTCGGCCTCGGCCGGGCCTTCCCCTCCCCACCCGAGGCCATGCGCCGCGCGGCGGACCGCTGCGGCCTCCCCCTGGTGGTCCTGCACCGCCCGTTCCCCTTCGCCGAGCTGACCGAGGAGGTCCAGTCCCGGCTGGTCCGGCGGAAGTTCGCCGCCGTCAGCCTCTCCGAGTCGGTCCGCACCGTGCTCACCGGACTCATCACCGCCGGCGCCCCCCTGCAGAGCCTCCTCGACGAGGTCGCCGGGCACAGCGCCTGTCCGGTCGTCGTCACCAACCTCGCCCACCGGGTTCTGGCCACCGCGGGGGAGCGGTCGGCCGTGGACGACGTGCTGCGTGACTGGGAGCGCATCTCCCGGCAGGCCGGCGGCGGCGAGGGCGGCGGCTGGATCCGCGCCGAACTCGGCGGCCGCGGTGAGCGCTGGGGGCAGATCATGCTCTGCGGCTACCGCGGCGACACCGCCACCGGGCGGCTGCTCGCCGACCGCGGCGCCGAGGCCCTCGTCCTGCACCGCATGCTCGGCGGCGGCTCCGCCCACAGCTGGGAGGAGCAGTCCGCGCAGAGCCTGCTCACGGACCTGGTCTCGGGGGTCGTACCGGCCCGGCAGCTGCTGCCCAGGGCGCGGGCGGCCGGACTGCCGGTGAACCGGAGGACCTTCGTCCCCGTCGTCGTACGGGACGCCGAACCGGCCCAACTGGAGCGGACCCTGCGTCTGCTGGGGCTGCCCGGACTCGTCGCCGAGCTCACCGAGCGGGTCACCGCCGTCCTGCTCAGCCTGGCCCGGGACCAGGACGCCGACGCCCTCGCCGCGCACTTCGCCGTCCGCCTGCACGGCGAGTCGGCGGAGCCGCACGTGGTGGTCGCCGCGGCCGGCCCGCGTACCGCCTGGGACGACGTGCCCGCCGGTCTGCGCGAGGCCCAGCACGTGGCCGACGCCGTGGCCGACTCCACGGCGGCCCTCGACCTGCCACCCGTCGTCCGGCTCAGGGACGTACACCTGCGGGGTCTGCTCCGGCTGCTCCGCGACGACCCGCACGTACAGTCCTTCGCCGAGCGCGAGCTGGACGGGCTGCTGTGCGGAAAGGGCGTCGACCAGGACCTGCTCGGCGTCCTGCGGACCTACCTCGCCACCGGGCGCAACAAGTCCCGCACCGCCCAGCTGCACCATGTCTCGCGGCCCGCGCTGTACCGCCGTCTGGAAGCCATACAGGCCCGGCTCGGCGTCGACCTCGACGACTTCGAACAGGCGGCCTCCGTGCACATCGCGCTCCTCGCACACGACGCGCAACAGGGGTGAAATATGCGACGACCTGGGAAAACGGCGGTGAAACATGAGCCGACGACCGTGTGACACCGTGACACGCGGAGCGCCCGCAGACGTGACACGCTGCCACTCAAAGCCCGCTCGCCGACTTCCTAGGCTCCTCGCACATCGAGCGACACACGCCCGAGCGACCGGAGGTCCCGATGAGCCGAGTGATTCGTGCCGCCCTGTTCCAGACCGCCTGGACCGGCGACAAGGAGTCGATGATCCAGGTCCACGAACAGGCGGCCCGCGACGCGGCCGCGCAGGGAGCCCAGGTCCTGTGCTTCCAGGAACTGTTCTACGGACCCTACTTCTGCCAGGTCCAGGACAAAGCGTTCTACGAGTACGCCGAGCAGGTACCCAACGGCCCGGTCGTCCAGCGTTTCCAGGCCCTCGCGCGGGAGCTGGGCATCGTCCTGATCCTGCCGGTGTACGAGGAGGAGCAGCCCGGCGTCCTCTACAACACCGCGGCCGTGATCGACGCGGACGGTTCCTACCTCGGCAAGTACCGCAAGCACCACATCCCCCAGGTCCCCGGATTCTGGGAGAAGTTCTACTTCCGTCCGGGGAACGCGGGCTGGCCGGTCTTCGAGACCGCGGTCGGGAAGATCGGCGTCTACATCTGCTACGACCGGCACTTCCCGGAGGGCTGGCGGGCGCTGGGCCTCGGCGGCGCCGAGATCGTCTTCAACCCGTCGGCCACCTCGCGCGGACTCTCCCGCTACCTGTGGCAGTTGGAGCAGCCGGCGGCGGCCGTGGCCAACGAGTACTTCGTCGGCGCGATCAACCGGGTAGGTGTCGAGGACCTGGGCGACAACGACTTCTACGGGACCTCGTACTTCGTGGACCCGGAGGGGCAGTTCGTGGGCGAGGTGGCCTCCGACAAGGAGACCGAGCTCGTCGTCCGCGACCTCGACCTGGCCAAGCTGCGCGAGGTCCGCGACCGCTGGCAGTTCTTCCGGGACCGCCGCCCGGACGCGTACGGCCCGATCACCGCACCGTAACCGCACCAGAGCCGAGCAGGGCAGGAGAGGGAGAATGAGCAGCCGTACCGTCATCCGGGGCGGACTCGTCATCACCGCGTCCGACGAGATCCACGCCGACGTCCTGATCGAGGACGGCCGTATCGCCGCCCTCGCCGCCTCCGCGACCCCCGTCGCCGAGACCTTCACCGCCGAGCGCACCATCGACGCCACCGGCAAGTACGTCATCCCGGGCGGTGTCGATGCCCACACCCACATGGAACTGCCGTTCGGCGGCACCTTCGCATCCGACACCTTCGAGACCGGAACCCGCGCCGCCGCCTGGGGCGGTACGACCACGATCGTCGACTTCGCCGTGCAGAGCGTCGGGCACGGTCTGCGCGAGGGGCTCGACGCCTGGCACGCCAAGGCCGAGGGCAACTGCGCGATCGACTACGGCTTCCACATGATCGTCTCCGATGTGAACCAGGAGACCCTCAAGGAGATGGACCTGCTGGTCGAGGAGGGGGTGACCTCCTTCAAGCAGTTCATGGCCTACCCCGGCGTCTTCTACTCCGACGACGGCCAGATCCTGCGCGCCATGCAGCGCTCCGCCGAGAACGGCGGCCTGATCATGATGCACGCCGAGAACGGCATCGCCATCGACGTGCTGGTGGAACAGGCGCTGGCCCGCGGCGAGACCGACCCCCGCTACCACGGCGAGGTGCGCAAGGCGCTGCTGGAAGCCGAGGCCACCCACCGCGCCATCCGGCTCGCGCAGGTGGCGGGTGCGCCCCTGTACGTCGTGCACGTCTCGGCGATGGAGGCGGTGGCCGAGCTGGCACGGGCGCGTGACGAGGGGCTGCCCGTCTTCGGCGAGACCTGTCCGCAGTACCTTTTCCTGTCGACCGACAACCTCGCCGAGCCCGGCTTCGAGGGCTCGAAGTACGTGTGCTCGACCCCGCTGCGGCCCAGGGAGCACCAGGCCAAGCTCTGGCAGGGCCTTCGGACCGATGACCTCCAGGTGGTCTCCACCGACCACTGCCCGTTCTGCTTCGTCGGCCAGAAGGAGCTGGGGCGGGGCGACTTCTCGAAGATCCCCAACGGCCTGCCCGGTGTCGAGAACCGCATGGACCTGCTCCACCAGGCCGTCGTCGACGGGCACATCTCGCGCCGGCGCTGGATCGAGATCGCCTGCGCCGCTCCGGCCCGGATGTTCGGGATGTATCCCAAGAAGGGCACCATCACCCCGGGTGCCGACGCCGACGTCGTCATCTACGACCCGCACGCCGAGCAGATCGTCTCCGCGGAGACCCACCACATGAACGTCGACTACTCGGCGTACGAGGGCAGGCGGCTCACCGGCCGGGTCGAGACGGTCCTCTCGCGCGGCGAACCCGTCATCACCGAGCGGGAGTACACCGGACACGCCGGGCACGGCGTCTACACCCCGCGCTCCACCTGTCAGTACCTCAACTAGGAGTGGCGCTTATGGACTTCGGACTCGTCCTGCAGACCGATCCGCCGGCCTCCCGTGTCATCAGCCTGATGAAGCGGGCCGAACGCAACGGGTTCTCGTACGGCTGGACCTTCGACTCCGCCGTGCTGTGGCAGGAACCGTTCGTGATCTACAGTCAGATCCTGGCCAACACCACGAAGTTGACGGTCGGGCCGATGGTCACCAACCCGGGCACCCGTACCTGGGAGGTCACCGCCTCCACCTTCGCCACCCTCAACGACATGTTCGGCAACCGCACGGTCTGCGGCATCGGCCGCGGCGACTCCGCGATGCGGGTGGCCGGGCGCAAGCCCAACACCCTCGCCCGGATCAGCGAGGCCATGAAGGTCATCCGCGCCCTCGGCAGCGGGGGCGAGGCCGACCTGGGCGACGGCACGGCGATCAGGTTCCCGTGGATCAAGCCGGACGCCCGGCTCCCGGTCTGGATGGCCGCGTACGGGCCCAGGGCCCTGAAGATGACCGGTGAGGAGGCCGACGGGTTCATCCTCCAGCTCTCCGACCTCTACCTCACCGAGTACATGGTCAAGGCGGTCAAGGACGCGGCGGCCGCCGCCGGCCGCGACCCGTCCGAAGTGACGATCTGCGTCGCCGCCCCCGCCTACGTCACCGAGGACGACTCGCCCGAGGCCCTGGCACACGCCCGCGACCAGTGCCGCTGGTTCGGCGGCATGGTCGGCAACCACGTCGCCGATCTGGTCGCCAAGTACGGCGAACACTCCTCCCAGGTCCCCGAGGAACTCACCGACTACATCAAGTCACGCCAGGGGTACGACTACTCGCACCACGGGCGCAGCGGCAACCCCGACACCGAGTTCGTCCCCGACGAGATCGTCGACCGGTTCTGCGTCATCGGACCGCCCGAGAAGCACATCGAGAAGCTGAACGCACTGCGTGAACTGGGCGTCGACCAGTTCGCCGTCTACGACATGCACGACGCGCAGGAGGCCACCATCGACGCCTACGGGAGCAAGGTCATCCCCGCCGTCAACGGTTAGCCCATTCCTGGCAGTTGGTCTCCCCCTTCCCGCCGTCCCGGGAAGGGGGTCAGGGCGCACCCCACACGCGTACCCCCCGCCCCGCCCGCACGGCCTGTCTCCCGTCCCGTCTCCTCCCGATTGGCCTGCCATGACCGACACCGCTCCCACGGCCATACCGCCGTCCGGTCAAGTAACCACCTCCGACGGGCGCGTAGAGCTCGCCCCGGGCTCCCCGCCGCCGGCCGGGCCCTACGCCAACCAGGACCTGCTGCCGGTCCCCGTCGAAAAGCGCACCTGGACCACGTACAACTTCTCCGCACTCTGGGTCGGCATGGCCCACAACACGGCGTCCTGGACCCTGGCCTCCGGGCTGATCGCGGTGGGCATGGACTGGAAACAGGCCGTGTTCACCATCGCCCTCGCCAACCTGATCGTCCTCGTCCCGATGCTGCTCACCGGGCACGCCGGACCGAAGTACGGCATCCCCTTCCCGGTCTTCGCCCGGGCCAGCTTCGGCGTGCGCGGAGCCAACCTCCCCGCCGTCGTCCGGGCGTTGGTGGCCTGCGGCTGGTTCGGCATCCAGACCTGGATCGGCGGCGAGGCCATCTACTTCCTGGCCGGCAAGCTCATCGGCGACAGCTGGGCGAACGCCTCGCACATCGGCGGCCACGCCTGGACCATGTGGCTGTCGTTCGCGCTCTTCTGGGTGCTCCAGGTCGCCATCATCTACCGGGGCATGGAGACCATCCGCCGCTTCGAGAACTGGGCCGCGCCCTTCGTGATCGTCGGCGCGGTGGTGATGCTGATCTGGATGAGCAACAAGGCCGGGGGCGTCGGACCGCTCTTCGACCAGCCCTCCAAGCTCGGCTGGGGCGGCGACTTCTGGAAGCTGTTCTGGCCCTCGCTGATGGGCATGATCGGTTTCTGGTCCACCCTGAGCCTGAACATCCCCGACTTCACCCGGTACGGCAAGAGCCAGAAGGCGCAGACCTGGGGCCAGGCCCTCGGCCTGCCGACCACCATGACCCTGTTCGCGTTCCTGTCGGTCCTGGTGACCTCCGGCTCCCAGGCCGTGTACGGCGAGCCGGTCTGGGACCCGGTCCAGCTGGCCGCCAAGACGGACAACGTGGTCGGGCTGCTCTACGCCCTGGTCACCGTCCTCGTCGCGACCCTGTCCGTGAACATCGCGGCCAACCTGGTGTCACCGGCGTTCGACTTCTCCAACGTCGCGCCCCGGAAGATCAGTTTCCGCACCGGCGCCCTGATCACCAGCGTGCTCGCCGTGGTGATCTTCCCCTGGAAGCTGTACTCCGACCCGCAGGGCTACATCTTCACCTGGCTCGGCCTGGTCGGCGGTCTGCTCGGCACGGTCGCCGGCATCCTCATCGCCGACTACTGGCTGCTGCGCCGCACCCGCCTCGACCTGACCGACCTGTACCGCACGGGCGGCCGCTACTGGTACGACGGCGGCTGGAACTGGCGGGCGGTCCTCGCCTTCCTCGTCGGAGGCGTGCTCGCCATCGGCGGCGCCAGCTTCAAACCGCTGATCGACGGCCGCCCGATCCCGGCGCTGTCCTCGCTCGCCGACTACGGCTGGGCGGTCGGTCTGGGTACGTCGCTGGTGCTGTATCTGGGCCTGTCGCTGCTGATCAGGCCCACCCCCCGAGCGGCGTGAGCGCGAAGGGCGGCCGGTACTGCCTCACTGGCTGCCCTTCAGCGCGGTCACCGCGCTCTTCGCGGCCTTGATGGCGCCCTTGTTGATCTCGTCCGTGTCCGGCGCCTTCTTGTTCTCGAAGTCGCTGCCGTTGTAGGTGACGACCACCAGAGCGTTGGAGACCTGGGCCATCACCACGCCCTCACGGGTCTGCTGCTTGTCCTCGGTGGTGAGGTTCACCACCGAGTAGCCGCTGTCGCCGAGCCCCGGCACGGCTCCGCCGCCGCTCTTCTCCGCGACCCGCTCCTTGTACTCCTTCGCCGCCGCCGCGTTCGTGTCCATGATCTCGAAGGAGACGTCGAGCCAGCGGTAGTCGTAGCCCTTGAGCGCGTTCCAGGAGCAGGTGCGGCGCAGCTTGGTGTCCGTGGAGGGGATCTCCTTGCCGGCCGTCTTGGCGCCCGGCACCAGCGACTTGATGGTTGCCGCGGGGATGCTCCCGCAGGGCGCGGGCGCACCGTCGTACGTCTTGGCGGCCGCCGTCGACGTGGCGGACGAGGACGGGTCCTCGCTCGTCGACCGGCCGGCGGTCTGCTGGGCCGAGGTGTCACCGGAGGCGGTGCCGGCCGTCTTGTCCGGACCCGATGCCATCGCCCAGCCCGCACAGGCGAGCACGGCGACCGGCGTCAGGCGCGCGGTGAGGGCGAGTGGCAGTGGTAGAGAACGCAAGTCGCACTTCTCGTGGGGGACGGTGTGCCGAGGTGTCCACACTGCGGACGGGACGCCAGTGTCACACGACTCCCCGTGGGGTGGAAGTGGAATCGGCGCCTTGACTGTGCGGGGGGCGCTTACGCCCTGTTGACAGAGCTCGCGAGCCCGTCCCCGTACATCCGGAATGTCGTGTGGCCGCGGTCCGCGTACTTCCGGAATGTCGTGACTGCATCGGGCCCGCAAAGGTGACCGGGGTCACCGCCGTGCGCGGTCCCGCGAGTTGCCGAACAGCAGCCGGTAGGCGATGAGGAGGACCAGGGAGCCGGCGATCGCGGCGCCCCAGGTGTAGAGGTCGAAGAACTGCTTCTCCACCGGGCGGTCGAGGAAGCGGGCCGAGAGCCAGCCCCCGACGAAGGCGCCCGCGACGCCGATGAGGGTGGTGCCGATCAGGCCGCCCGGGTCACGGCCGGGCAGCAGGACCTTGGCGATGGCTCCGGCGAGGAGGCCCAGGATGATCCAGCTGATGATGCCCACGTTCGTCGTCCTCCCGGTGCGGGGTGGTGCCTTGCTCGGTTGCCTTGTTGCGCAAGCTTATGAACGGCGGAGGCCGACGGCAGCGCCTGACGCCGAGCCGTCGAAGATCTGTCACCCGCTCATGACAATGCGGGGAACACGTGGAGGACATTCCGGGGAGGTCGTGCGGGCGGCCGTGACCGCGCGCCTACACTGAGTGCACTTCTGTGTGGCGACGGCGAGGGAGGGAGCGGGCTGTGACCGAGGACCTCGACGGCGTCACGGACCTCTCCGACGGGGTGCTGACGGAGGCGGCCGCGGTGTTCGGGCTGCTCGCCTCGCCGGCCCGGCTGCACCTCGTGTGGGCGCTGTCCCAGGGTGAGAGCGACGTGACGTGCCTCGCCGACCGGGTCGGAGGCGCCCTGCCCGCGGTCAGTCAGCACCTGGCCAAGCTCAAGCTCGCCGGCCTGGTCCGGTCCCGCCGGGAGGGGCGCCGGCAGATCTACTATGTGGACGATCCGGACATCGTGACCGTGGTGCGGGTGACCGTCGGACAGCTGACCGCCCGCACGTACCAAGTTCCGGCACCGGTGCGACGGTTGCGCGAGGCCGGGGTCTGAGCGCGCGGGTACGGTCCCGACGCCTGTGACGCGTCACGGGTTCCGCGAGGGTTCCCGGGCGTTTCCATGAGATCACTCACCTGTGAAATCCGCCGGGATCTGTGCTGCTCGGGCCATGGGTTTGTTAGATTGCGCAATCACGCAACCCAAGTGGGCCCACATCGCGCCTTCCCGTACACCGCCGGGTACGGGTCGGCCCGACCGTCGCGGGCCCCACCCGTTCATGGGAGTGGAAGATGACCGACCCGTGGGACGGCCCGGGGGGGCAGGCCACGCGGAGCCGCACCGACCGGGTGCCCGGACAGCGCGGTGCACTGCCTGACGGGACGCGCCCGACCGGCGGCCGGGCCGCGGCCCGGCAGGCGGCCAGGAACCGCGGCGGCAAAGGGGCCCGGCGGGCCAGGCCGACCGGCCGCGGCAGGCGGGCGCTGAAGATCCTCGGCGTGGTCACCGCCGTCCTGGTCCTGGTCACGGCCGGCGCGGGCTGGTGGTTCTACCAGCACCTGAACGGCAACATCAACAGCGTCTCCCTCGACGGCAAGGGCGGCACGGAGAAGGCCGACGCGTTCGGCCGGACCCCGATCAACATCCTGGTGATCGGCTCGGACGGCCGGACCAGCTCCGAGGACTGCAAGCTCGGCGGCGGCTGCAGGACCACCGGGGTACAGACCGGCAACGGCAACGCGGACGTGGAGATGGTCGTCCACATATCCGCGGACCGCTCCAACGCCACGGTCATGAGCATCCCCCGCGACACCATGGTCAACGTGCCGGCCTGCAAGGACAAGGCGAGCGGCCAGTCCACGTCCGGCTACTACGGCCAGGTCAACAGCGCCCTGGAGTACGGGCCCGCCTGCCAGGTCGACACCATCCACCAGCTCACCGGCATCACCATCGACCACTTCGTCAAGCTCGACTTCTCGGGCGTGGTCAAGATGTCCGACGCGGTCGGCGGTGTCTCCGTCTGCGTCAACTCCAACGTGTACGACACCTACTCGCACCTCAAGCTGTCCAAGGGCCCCCACACCCTCAAGGGCGAGGCCGCGCTGGAGTTCGTCCGCTCCCGGCACGGCTTCGGAGACGGCAGCGACCTCGGCCGCACCGTCTCCCAGCACATCTTCCTCAGCGCGATGATGCGCAACTTCAAGAGCGCGGGAACGCTCACCGACCCCACCGCGGTCTACAAGCTCGCCGACGCCGCCACCAAGGCGCTCACCGTGGACGACGGCCTCGGCAGCGTCAAGAAGCTGATATCGCTCGCGGCCGACGTGAACAAGGTCCCCACCAAGCGGATGACCTTCACCACCATGCAGACCGCCCCGGACCCGAACAACAGCAACCGCGTGGTGGTCGGCGACGGCGCCAAGGACCTGTTCGCCACGATGGCCAACGACCAGTCGCTGACCACCGGTTCCGGCAAGAAGTCGTCGGCGGCCGACGCCACCGGAAAGCCCAGGGCCACCACCGCGACCGTACCCGCGGCCCAGATCGCCGTGACCGTCGAGAACGGCACCGACATCACGGGCCGCGCCTCCGCGATCGCCGGCGCCCTGATCTCGCAGGGCTTCAACAGCGGTACGAGCACGGCCAACGCGCCCGACTCCGCGACCACGACCACCGTGACCTACGGCAGCGGCGACAAGGCCGCGGCACAGACCGTCGCCAAGGCGCTGGACGTGCCCACCTCGCACGTCAAGCAGGGCACGGGCACCGGCGTGACCCTGGTCATCGGCAGCGACTGGACCACCGGCACCAGCTACCCGGCCAAGTCCGGCGACACCAAGGCCGCCGTCTCCAACGCCAACGCCTCCACCGCCGACGACTCCAAGACCTGCGCCAAGGTCAGCCCCTACAGGACGGTCAGCCTCAACGGGGTCGCCATGACACCGGCCCAGGCGTACGCGGCGAGCAACAAGCCCGACTCGGACGACTAGGACGCGCGCCGCCGGGGGTGCTCGACGCGGATGCGCAGCGGGGCGAGCAGGTCGTTCACGTAGTCGCGGCCGGCCGGGTGTCCAGCTCCAGCGGTGCCTGGGAGGACGGCTGGAGCAGGGCGGGGCAGTGCTCCGGTTCGCACAGGGCGCACACCTCGCCGGAGAGCAGGCCCGAGTCCT
This sequence comes from Streptomyces sp. NPDC059224, assembly GCF_042754285.1. NCBI lineage: Bacteria > Bacillati > Actinomycetota > Actinomycetes > Kitasatosporales > Streptomycetaceae > Streptomyces > Streptomyces sp. NPDC059224. The sequence continues at coordinate 205,549 of NZ_JBHZAN010000010.1, read as the reverse complement.
GGCGCGAGGGCCAGCGCAGGCCCACCGCCCAGTCGGCCTGGCCGCGGATCCAGGAACCCCGGCGGCGGGTGCGCGGACAGGCCGGGGCCTCGGCCTGCACGAGCCGGACTCGCCGGGTGACTGGGGCACACGTCGCCGGCCATCACCCCTCGACCACTCGCCCACCTCATGCCGGAGACGGCAAAGAAAGGGAGGCGGGGAAGAACCGGAGGCGGGGAAGAAGAGGAGCAGGGCGGTCGATAGCCTTCCGGGGGAGTGGGCGAAGGAGACCCCTGGCGGACATCCCCAGATTCTCCCCAGGCCCCCTCGTGAGCGCCCGTCATCCGGGCCGGTACACGTAAAGAGCGAGGTGGGAGACCCTGTGTTCACGACCCGACCGACCCTCCAGGGCACCTTCGGCATGGTGTCCTCCACGCACTGGCTGGCCTCCCAGTCGGCGATGGCGGTCCTGGAGAACGGCGGCAACGCGTACGACGCGGCCGTCGCGGGCGCGTTCGTCCTGCACGTGGTCGAGCCGCACCTCAACGGACCCGCCGGCGAGGTACCGATCCTGCTCGCCCCGGCCGGCGGCGAGGTGCGGGTGCTGTGCGGGCAGGGCGTGGCCCCCGCCGGCGCCACCGTCGCCCACTACCGGGAGCTCGGACTGGACCTGGTCCCCGGCACCGGCCCGCTGGCCGCGGCCGTTCCCGGCGCCTTCGACGCCTGGCTGCTCCTGCTGCGCGACCACGGCACCAAGCCGCTGGACGAGGTCCTGGCGTACGCGATCGGGTACGCCGAGCACGGGCACCCGGCCGTGGAGAACGTCGGCGCGACCGTGGCGAGCGTACGGGAGCTGTTCGAGACCGAGTGGACCTCGTCGGCGGACCTGTACCTGGCCGGCGGCCGTGGGCCCCGGCCCGGCGAACTGCTGCGCAACCCGGCCCTCGCGGCCACCTGGCGGCGGCTGCTGGCGGAGACCGCGGGCGCCGGGGACCGCGAGGCGCGGATCGACGCGGCCCGTGCGGTGTGGCGCACCGGCTTCATCGCGGAGGCCCTGGTCCGCCAGGCCGCCCGCCCCACCATGGACACCAGCGGCGAGCGGCACACCGGCACCCTCACCGCCGCCGACCTGGCCGGCTGGTCCGCGAGCTACGAGCCCCCGGTGTCGTACGAGTGGAACGGCTGGACCGTGTGCAAGGCGGGCCCCTGGAGCCAGGGCCCGGCCTTCCTCCAGCAGCTCGCGCTGCTGCCGCCCGGCCTCTCCGAGCTGCCCGCGTACGGCTCCGCCGGCTATCTGCACCTGCTGATCGAGGGCTGCAAGCTCGCCATGGCCGACCGCGAGGCCTGGTACGGGGACGCGGCCGAGGTACCGCTGGCCGAACTGCTTTCGGACGCCTACAACGCGGAGCGGCGCGGGCTGGTCGGCGCCGAGGCCTCCGCCGAGCTGCGGCCGGGCAGTCCCGGCGGCCGGGTGCCCCGGCTGCCCGGGTACGCGCGCCTGGAGGCCGCGCGCGGCACCGCCTTCGATCCGATGGGCGCCGGTGAGCCGACGGTCGCGCAGGTCGCCGCCGACGGCACCACCCGGGGCGACACCTGCCACCTGGACGTCGTCGACCGCTGGGGCAACATGGTCGCCGCCACCCCCAGCGGCGGCTGGCTCCAGTCCAACCCCGTCGTCCCCGAGCTGGGCTTCCCGCTGGGCACCCGGCTCCAGATGGCCTGGCTGGAGGAGGGCCTGCCGAACTCCCTCACTCCCGGCCGTCGCCCCCGGACCACGCTCACCCCGTCCGTCGCCCTGCGCGACGGAGTTCCGGTACTGGCCTTCGGCACGCCCGGCGGTGACCAGCAGGACCAGTGGCAGCTGCACTTCTTCCTCGCCGTCGCGCTGCGCGGGGAGGTGCGCGGCGGCCTCGACCTGCAGGGCGCGATCGACGCGCCGAACTGGCACAACGACAGCTTCCCCAGCTCCTTCTACCCGCGCGGGCGCCGCCCGGGCAGCGTGACCGTCGAGTCGCGGACGGACCCCGCGGTGGTGGCGGAGCTGCGGCGGCGCGGCCATGACGTGACGGTCGGGCCGGCCTGGTCGGAGGGGCGGCTGTGCGCGGTGGCCCGGGACCCGGAGACCGGGGTGCTGTCGGCGGCGGCGAATCCGCGCGGGATGCAGGGGTACGCGGTGGGACGCTGACCCGGCGGGCCGGCCGTCCACTGATCGTCGGCACCGGTTGTTCGTGCGTATTCCACGTTCCGTACATCCGGGCGGGGGGGATTGTCAGTGACGCGTGCTCTCATGGAGGCATGATCGAAGCAACGGAGACCATCGACGAGTTTCTCCTCCAGCACGCCGGTGACGTCGAGGACGCCATCCGCAAGGCCGCCCGGACCGAGATCATGCCCCGCTGGCGCCGGCTCGCCGACCACGAGATCGACCAGAAGAGCGGCCCGCACGACCTGGTGACGGACGCCGACCGGCTCGCCGAGAGGTACCTCACCGGGGCGTTGGGCGCCCTGCTGCCGGGTTCCGTCGTGGTCGGCGAGGAGGCGGTCCACGCGGACCCGGAGAGCTACGGGGCGCTCCGGGGCGACGCGCCGGTGTGGATAGTCGACCCGGTCGACGGCACCCGCCAGTTCGTGCGCGGCGAGGACGGCTTCTGCACCCTGGTCGCGCTCGCCCACCGGGGCGTTCTGCTCGCCTCCTGGACCTACGCCCCCGCCCGCGAGCAACTCGCCACGGCGGTACGGGGCAAGGGTGCCTTCCTGGACGGCGTACGGCTGCACGCCGGGCCTCCCGCAGCGGGCCAGGACCTGCGGATCGCCACCTCCCACCCGGACTACACGACGGACGCGCAGAAGCGCGCGCTGTTCGCCCTGTGGGTCGACGGCGTCGCCCCGCGCGCCTGCGGCTCGGCGGGTCTCGAGTATCTCGCCGTCGCCCGGGGCGAGTTGGACGCGACCGCGTTCTCGTGGGAGGCCGCCTGGGACCACGCGGCCGGGCTGCTGCTGGTGGAGGAGGCGGGAGGCGCCCACCTCACGCTCGCCGGTGTGCCGTTCCGGATCACGGGGGACAACGCGTTGCCCTTCACCGCGGCCCGCGACGCGGCCACCGCCCACCGGGTGCTGGACCTGCTGCGGAACCCGCACTGGTAACCCCGGACGAGGGCGGTGTCAGTCCAGCGGCATATCCTGAGGCCGAGTGGCCAATCGGCTGACGAAGGGGTGCGAAGGTGCCGTCGATGCTCGATGCGGTCGTGGTGGGGGCGGGACCGAACGGCCTGACGGCCGCCGTGGAGCTGGCCCGGCGCGGCTTCTCCGTCGCGGTCTTCGAGGCCCGGGACACCGTGGGCGGCGGCGCCCGCACCGAGGAGCTCACGCTGCCGGGCTTCCGGCACGACCCGTGCTCCGCGGCGCACCCGCTCGGCATCAACTCGCCCGCGTTCCGGGCCCTGCCCCTGGACCGCTACGGCCTGGAGTGGCTGCACCCCGAGCTGCCGATGGCCCACCCCTTCCCGGACGGCCGGGCCGCCGTACTGGCCCGCTCGGTCGCCGAGACGGCCGCCTCTTTCGGACCGCGTGACGCGGGCACCTACCGCAGGCTGGTCGAGCCGTTCCTGCCCCACTGGGACACCCTGGTCCGGGACTTCATGTCCCTGCCGCTGACCGCGCTGCCCCGCGACCCGCTCACCCTCGCGCGCTTCGGCCTGGTAGGGCTGGAGCCCGCCGCCCTGCTTGTGCGCCGCTTCCGTGAGGAGCGGGCCAGAACCCTCTTCGCCGGCCTCGTCGCCCATGTCATGGCCCCGCTCAGCGGGTTCGCCACCGGTGCCGTCGGCCTGGTCTTCGCGCTCGCCGCGCACGCCCGCGGCTGGCCGGTGGCCCGGGGCGGCTCGCAAGCCGTCTCCGACGCCCTGGCCGCCTACCTCGGGGACCTCGGCGGCGCGATCCACACCGACTACGAGGTCAAGCGCCTGGACGACCTGCCGCCCGCGCGGTCGTACATCTTCGACACCTCGCCGACCGCCCTCGCCCGCATCGCCGGCCTCGGCAACTACTACCAGGACTACCGGTACGGCCCGGGCGTCTTCAAGATCGACTACGCGCTGGACGGGCCGGTCCCCTGGACGGCCCCGGAGGCCCGCCGCGCCGGGACCGTGCAGATCGGCGCGGACAGCGCGGAGATCGGCACCGCGCTGCGGGCCGCCTCCCGCCAGGGCCGCGCCCCCGACCGGCCGTTCATGATCACCGTACAGCCCGGCGTCGTGGACCCGTCCCGCGCCCCCGAGGGCAAGCAGGTCTTCTGGGCCTACGCCCATGTGCCGAACGGCTGGACCGGCGACCTCACCGACGTGATGGAACGCCAACTGGAGCGTTTCGCACCGGGGTTCCGCGATCGCGTGCTGGCCCGCGCCACCGCGGGACCCGCCGAACTCGCCGCCCGCAACGCCAACTACGTCGGCGGCGACATCGGCACCGGTGCGGTCTCCGGCCTGCAGATCCTGCTGCGCCCCAAGCTCTCCCTGTTCCCTTACGGCACCCCGCACCCGGCCGTCTTCATCTGCTCGTCGGCGACCCCGCCCGGCCCGGGGGTACACGGGATGTCGGGACACAACGCGGCCAAGGCCGTCTGGAGGAGGCTGAGACAGTCATGACCCGCATCACGCTCGTCCAGGGCGACATCACCCGGCAGACCGCCGACGCGATCGTCAACGCGGCCAACTCCTCGCTGCTCGGCGGCGGAGGCGTCGACGGTGCCATCCACCGGCGCGGCGGCCCGGCGATCCTGGAGGACTGCCGCAGGCTCCGTGCCGGGCACTACGGCAAGGGCCTGCCCACCGGCCAGGCCGTCGCCACCACCGCCGGCGAACTCGACGCCCGGTGGGTCATCCACACCGTCGGCCCCGTCCACTCCCGCAGCGAGGACCGCTCCGAGCTGCTGGCCTCCTGCTACCGCGAGTCCCTCAAGCGCGCCGACGAACTCGGCGCGCACACCGTCGCCTTCCCCGCCGTCTCCACCGGGATCTACGGCTGGCCGCTGGACGACGGCGCCCGGATCGCCATGGCGACAGTCCGGGAGGCGGACACGGCCGTCGAGGAGGTCCGGTTCGTGCTCTTCGACGAGCGGGCCTACGAGGCGTTCGCCGCGCAGCTGCCCTGAAGACGGTTCAGGTCGCGGGGGAGTCCGCCGTGGCCCCCGCTCCCGGGACGGGTGCGCTCCCACGGACTCCCGCACCATGATCCGCGCCGGGACCGGCACCAGGGCCGCCGGGTCCAGCCCCAGCGCGGTGCGCCCCGCCGGCCGTGGGCCTCCGCGTCGATGTGCCCGGTGGTCGGGGCGGGCGTGCTCAGCTCGCCGTACCCGGTGTCGTCGTAGCCGGTCACCGCCATGTTGTCGCCGGGGACGGACAGGCCCAGGTCGTGCAGGGCCGTCAGGGTGCGCAGGGCCAGGCCGTCGTCGAAGGCGGCGACCGCCGTGACGCCCGGATGGCCCTCGCGCAGCCCGGCGACCGCGTCGGTGCCCGCCCGCCGCGGTCGCTCCACCGTGACCGGGACCAGCGGCGGCAGGCCGAGGCTGTGCGCGGTGTGCTCGGCGGACCGCCGCCGGGCCCGGGCCCGCGCCGAGTCCTCCTCGGGGAGGGCCGGTGCGATCCGGCGGTGCCCGTGCTCGGCCAGATCCCGGATCTGCGGGGCCGCGTGCGCGGCGAGGCCGTCCCGCCGGCAACCGCCCCCAGGCCCTCCAGGCCGTGACCGGTCAGGTGCGGCTTCGCGAACCGGATGATGGCGCACGGGGTGATCGCGTCCAGCACCTGCCGGGTCGCCGCCGCCGGGCGCCGGCCGTGCCGCACCGGCAGGACATGCCCGTGCGCGGCGAGTTCGTCGTCCAGACCGCGCACGCAGCCGCGCGAGCAGTTGCCCTCCAGACCCCGGTCCAGATCGAGGAGCACCGCCCGGGAGCCGCCCTCGCGCAGGGCGCGCGCCACCCCCGTGCGGGACATGGCCGAGGTCGCGTGCCGCCTGCCGTACCCGGTCACGGGTGGCGGCCGGGACGGACTGCCGCGGATCGTCGTCGAGGACGAAGCTGACCGTGGCACGCGAGACACCGCCGGCGACGGCCACGTCGTTCGGCGTGCCCCGGCCCGGCCCGCCCGTCACCCGGTCCCGATCCGCGATTTCGGCCGTCCGGTCCCGGCAGCGCCGACCGGGACCAGATGGGCCTCGGCCGCCCTTCGGAACGCCGGCAGCAGGCGATGGCGGTCGCCCTTCCGGGTGGCCAGGACCACCTGGACGGGGTCCGCGTCCACGACCGGCACGAGGACGATGTCCGGCCGCAGGCTGCCCCGGAAGCCGGCCGGCGCCAGTGACACCACCTCACCGCTCGCCACCAGCTCCAGCTTGTCCTCCAGCGTGTCCACCAGGGCGCCCAGGTTGGTGTGACCCGCGGGATTCGCACCGACCCGGTCGGCGCCGGTGAAACGGGGGAGCGGCTCGTCGGCGAAGTCCGCGAGCGTGACCGACTCCCGGCCCGCCAGCCGGTGGCCGAGCGGTACCAGCAGCACCCGCGGCTCGTCGTACAGGACGGTGATGTCCAGGCCGTCGGAGGTGAACAGGAAGCGGGTCACCACCACGTCGACCCGGTGGTCGAGGAGCGCGTCGCGCGGTTCGTTCCAGTCCACGTGCAGGGTGCGCACGTCGGCCTCCGGATGGCGGTGCCGGATCTCCCGTACGGCAGGGGTGACGATCTGGTGAGTGGTGTAGCCGACCGTGAACGGGCCCTGCGCGGCGGCCGAACGGGCGCTCGCGGCGGCCCGGGCGGCACTGCGCAGCAACTCCCTGGCCTGCGGCAGAAAGGTCTCGCCGGCCTCGGTGAGCCGGGTGCCGCGCGGAGTGCGATCGAGCAGCCGCACGCCCAGCTCCCGCTCCAGACGCCGGATCTGCCGGCTCAGCGACGGCTGGGCCAGACGCAGCGCGTCGGCCGCCCGGCCGAAGTGCAACTCCTCGGCGACCACGGTGAAGTAGCGCACCAGGCGCAGCTCCAGGTCCACCGGCGGTACGAGGGAATCGGGCACTCCACGACTCTACTCCCGCCGCCGTGAGCTGCGGTCATGACCGCGGGGGCATCACGGGGTGCGGAACAGGTCTTGGACCCCGGCCCCGGGCCGGACGCAGGCTGGAGCCATCCCATCCCATTCACTCTCCGTGAGGTGATTCGTCATGCGTGTGTTCGTCACCGGCGCCACCGGGTTCATCGGCAGCGCGGTCGTCCGCGAACTGCTCGGCGCCGGGCACCAGGTGCTCGGCCTGGCCCGCTCGGACGCGGCCGAGGCGGCCCTGAAGGAGGCGGGAGCGGAGGCCCACCGCGGCGACCTGAACGACGTCGACGGCCTGCGGGCCGCGGCGACCGCGGTGGACGGGGTGGTCCACACGGGCTTCAACCACGACTTCTCCGACATGCCCGGAGCCCTGCGCACCGAACTCGCCACCCTGGCGGCCTTCGGCGACGCCCTCGCCGGCTCCGGCCGCCCCCTGGTCATCAGCTCCGTGACCGGACTGCTCGCCCCGGGCCGCCTCGGCACCGAGACGGACGGACCCGACCCCGCGGCGCCCGGCGCACACCGGGGCGAGTCCGAGCGGGCCGCCCTCGCCCTGGCCGGGCGCGGGGTACGGGTCTGCGCGATCCGCCTCGCGGCCTCGGTGCACGGCGCCGGCGACCACGCCTTCGTCCCGCACCTCATCGGCCTCGCCCGGGACAAGGGCGTCGCCGGCTACCCCGGCGACGGCGCCAACCGCTGGCCCGCCGTGCACCGCCTGGACGCGGCCGTACTGTTCCGCAAGGCCCTGGAGAGCGCGCCGGCCGGTGCCGTGCTGCACGCGGCCGCCGAGGAGGGCGTACCGCTCCGCGCCATCACCGCGGTCGTCGCCCGCCGTCTCGGCCTGCCGCTGGTGTCCCTCGCGCCCGAGGAGGCGGCCGCCCACTTCGGCTGGATGATCCGCTTCGCCGGCCACGACAACCCGACGTCGAGCACCGCGACCCGCGAGCGCTACGACTGGCGCCCCGGGCAGCCGGACCTGCTGGCCGACCTCGACCAGGACCACTACTTCGGCTGAGAGGGCCACGGCATCCACAGCAGGCCGCGGGGGCCACCGGCGCTCCCGGAGGTCAGCGCACCTACGTGTCGGATTTCCGCCAGCATCGGCCGTGTCCGGTGGCCGATGCTGGACCCATGCAGAAAGGGACGCACCTCGACCGAGAGCACTGTGTACGGGCCGTGCAGTCGAAGGACGCACGATTCGACGGCTGGTTCTTCACGGCCGTCCTGACCACCCGCATCTACTGCCGGCCCAGCTGCCCGGTGGTCCCGCCCAAGCCCGAGAACATGACGTTCTACCCGAGCGCGGCCGCCTGCCAGCAGGCCGGCTTCCGGGCCTGCAAGCGCTGCCGCCCCGACACCAGTCCCGGCTCCCCGGAGTGGAACCAGCGCGCCGACCTGGTCGCCCGGGCCATGCGGCTGATCGCCGACGGGGTCGTGGACCGCGAGGGCGTGCCCGGCCTCGCCACCCGCCTCGGCTACGGCCCCCGGCAGGTCGAACGCCAGCTCCTCGCCGAACTCGGCGCCGGCCCGCTGGCCCTCGCCCGCGCCCAGCGCGCCCAGACCGCCCGCCTGCTCATCGAGACGACCGCCCTGCCGATGGCCCAGATCGCCTTCGCGGCGGGCTTCTCCTCGATCCGCACCTTCAACGACACCGTCCGCGAGGTCTTCGCGCTGTCCCCGAGCGAGCTGCGCACGAGGGCCCCGAAGAGCGCGTCCAGCGCCCCCGGAGCGCTGTCCCTGCGGCTGCCCTTCCGCGCCCCCCTCAACCCCGACAACCTCTTCGGCCACCTCGCGGCCACCGCCGTACCCGGCGTCGAGGAGTGGCGGGACGGCGCCTACCGGCGGACCCTGCGGCTGCCGTACGGCCACGGCATCGCGGCCCTCGCCCCGAAGCCCGATCACATCGCCTGCCGGCTCACCCTCAGCGACCTGCGGGACCTGCCCGTCGCCATCAGCCGCTGCCGGCGGCTGCTCGACCTGGACGCCGACCCGGTCGCGGTCGACGACCAGCTTCGCACCGACCCCGTGCTGGCCCCGCTGGTGGACAAGGCGCCCGGCCGCCGCGTGCCCCGCACGGTCGACGAAGCGGAGTTCGCGGTGCGGGCCGTCCTCGGCCAGCAGGTCTCCACGGCCGCCGCCCGCACCCACGCGACCCGCCTGGTGACCGCCCACGGCACCCCCGTCGACGACCCCGAGGGCGGCCTCACCCACCTCTTCCCGACCCCCGGGGCCCTGGCCGGACTGGCCCCCGAGTCCCTGGCGATGCCCCGCACCCGACGCGCCACCTTCACCACCCTGGTCGGCCGGCTCGCCGACGGCACCCTCCATCTGGGCGTCGAGTGCGACTGGGCCGAGGCACGCGCCCGGCTCCTCGCCCTGCCCGGTTTCGGCCCCTGGACCGTCGACGTCATCGCCATGCGCGCCCTCGGCGACCCCGACGCCTTCCTCCCCACCGACCTCGGAATCCGCCGCGCGGCCCTGGAGCTTGGCCTGCCCGGCACTCCGGCCGCTCTCACCGCCCGCGCGGCCGGCTGGCGCCCCTGGCGGGCCTACGCGGTCCAGTACCTGTGGGCGACCGACAGCCACCCGATCAACTTCCTGCCCGTGTAAGGACTCTGGCGTGAAGAACCACACCGTCACCGACAGCCCCTACGGCCCCCTCACCCTGGTCGCCGAGGACGGCACCCTCTGCGGCCTCTACATGGAGGACCAGCGCCACCGCCCGCCCGAGGAGAACTTCGGCGCCCGTGACGACGCCCTGTTCGCCGAGGCCGAGGAACAGCTGACCGCGTACTTCGCGGGCGAGTTGAAGGAGTTCACCGTCGAACTCCGCCTGAACGGCACCCCGTTCCAGCGCAGCGTCTGGGAACAGCTGCGCCTGATCCCCTACGGACAGACCCGCTCGTACGGCGAACTCGCCGACGCCCTCGGCAATCCACGGGCCTCCCGGGCGGTAGGCCTCGCCAACGGCAAGAACCCGATCGGCATCATCGTGCCCTGCCACCGCGTCGTCGGAGCGAACGGCGGCCTCACCGGCTACGGCGGCGGCCTGCCCCGCAAGCGGCGCCTGCTGGCCCTCGAACGCGACGGGGGCCTCTTCTAGCCGGTCCGCAGCTCCGCGAGCAGCCTCGGCAGCGCGGTTCCGATCGGCTCCCGGACGATCTCGTCGGCGAGTTCGTCGTAGGGCGTGGGTTCGGCGTTGACGATGACGAGCCGGGCGCCGTGGTCGGCCGCGACGCCCACGAGGCCGGCGGCGGGCTGCACCTGGAGGCTGCTGCCGACGGCGATGAACACGGTGCAGGCCTTGCTGATGGCGAGGGCCTCGCCGATGACGACGGGGTCGAGGTTCTGACCGAACATGACGGTCGCGGACTTGAGGATGCCTCCGCACTCCAGGCACGGCGGATCGTCCTCGCCGGCTTCGACGCGGGCGATCGCGTCAGCCATCGCTCCCCGCGCATGGCACCTGGTGCACACCACCCCGTGTGCCGAGCCGTGCAGTTCGATCACCTTGCGGGCGGGCATCCCGGCGAGCTGGTGAAGTCCGTCGACGTTCTGCGTGACGACCCGGACCGGGACCCCGGACCTGTCGAGCTCGGCGACGGCCAGGTGCGCGGCGTTGGGCTCGGCCCGGAGCACACGGTTCGTGCGCCGCATCTGCCAGGACCGGCGCCGGATCTCGGGGTCGCCCATGTAGCAGTCATAGGTCACGAGCTTCTCGGCCTCGGGGTCCTTGCGCCACAGACCGTCGGGGCCGCGATAGTCGGGGATACCGGAGTCGGTCGAGATGCCGGCGCCGCTGAGGATGGCCACGAGGGGCTTGGTCATGTGTTCGAGGGTAGGGCGGGGGCGGTGCGGGCGGCGAACGGTTATCGACCGTTCCGGGATCACCCCGCGCGGTGGCCGTTCTCCAGTTCCGCGGTGCCCGCGCCCTCGTCCAGCACGTCCAGTGCGGCCAGCACGCGGTGGCCCAGGGAGCCCGGCAGGTAGGTGAGGAGTTCCGCGCGGGGGACCAGCCGCCAGGAGAGCAGTTCCTCCTCCTGGAGGCGGATCGCCCCGAGGTCGGCGTCGGTGACGACACCGCCGTCGTACAGGTAGGCGACGATCGGCGGCCGGCCCGCGCCGTGCACCCAGTCCACCGCGAGCAGCGGGCCCATCTCCCGGTCCAGGCCGATCTCCTCCAGGGTCTCCCGGCGGGCGCCCTGACGCGGGGTCTCCCCGTCGTCGGACTCGACGGTCCCGCCGGGCAGCGCCCAGCCGTCCCGGTAGTTCGGCTCGACGAGCAGCACCCGTCCCTCGGCGTCCCGGAGGAGCGCGGCAGCCCCGGCGAGGATCCGGGGCAGGCTCGCGATGTACGCGGCGTAGGTGTCAGTCGTGGTCACTCGGGAAGGGTATCGAGGGCGGGCCCGGGACCCGTCCGGGCGAGTCGCAGGGTGCGCTTCGCCAGGTCGCTGATGCGGGACCGGTCGAACCCGAAGACGGCGCTGCGGACCGTGTCCTCCAGCGGCTCCTTCCACTGGTCCGGGATGGCCGCCGCTCCGGTCAGCACCCCGGCCACCGAGCCCGCCGTCGCGCCGTTGGAGTCGGTGTCCAGGCCGCCGCGCACGGTGAGGGCGACGGTCCGGGTGAAGTCGCCGTCACCGTAGAGCAGCCCCGCGGTGAGCACGGCCACGTTCGGGACGGCGTGGATCCAGCCGAGGCCCGCGGTCTCCCCGGACACGGTGGCGAGGGTGTCCTCCCAGCTCATCCGGGTCTCGTGCAGGGAGACGACCCGGCGTACGGTCCGCGCGAGCCGGCAGCTCGCCGGTACGACCGTGAGCGCGCTGTCGATCGCCTGCCGCACGGTCGGCGCGGTGAACGCCGCCGAGATCAGCGCGGCGGCCCACATCGCGCCGTAGACCCCGTTGCCCGTATGGGAGAGCACGGCGTCCCGGCGGGCCAGGGCGGCGGCCCGGTGCGGGGCGTCCGGGCAGGTCCAGCCGAAGATGTCGGCGCGGATCAGGGCGCCGATCCACTCCTGGCAGGGATTGTCGTGGGTGGCGGTGAGCGGCGGTTCGAGGCCGTTCGCGAGGTTGCGGTAGGCGGCCCGCTCCGCCGTGAAGGTCTGGAGGTAGGGCAGTCGCAGCAGCCACAGCTCACCGACCTGCTCGGTGCTGAAACCGAGACCGTGGGTCTCCAGGAGGTCCAGGCCGAGGATCGCGTAGTCGACGTCGTCGTCCCGGCAGCTGCCGTGGATACGGCCGCGCACGCACCGGCGCCACTCGGGCCGCAGCGCGATCGCGTCGCTCTCGTCGGCGGGCTCGGGGAGGTAGTCGGTGAGCGGCAGGGCGGCGGCCCGCCGCAGATAGCCGTCGATGCGGTCCCTGGTCCACACGTCGCCCCGCTCGACCGGCTTGCCGAGCATGTTGCCCGCGATGCGGCCGAGCCAGCCGCCGAGCACCCGGTCGGCGAGGTCCGGGCCGGCGGTGCCGTCGTTGCCCATGGCTGTGGTCTACCCGGTTTCGCAGGCGGCTCCCAGGCCTTTCCCGGGCTTCGGCCGGGGAATGACGGCGAGGGTGTCCTCCGGTTAAGGTCACAGCGGCGCGACTGGCCTTGACGTGCGCGAGGCCCGGAGAGCAAGGGGATACAGGTGACACAGCGCGTGCTCATCGCCGCGGACAAGTTCAAGGGGTCGCTGACGGCCGTGGAGGTCGCCGAGCGGGTCACTGCGGGGCTCCGGCGGGTCGTGCCCGGCCTGGAGGTGGCGGCGCTGCCCGTCGCGGACGGCGGGGACGGCACAGTGGCCGCCGCTCTCGCCGCCGGCTTCGATCGCCGCGAGCAACCGGTCGCCGGGCCACTGGGACAGGAGGTCACCGCCGCGTTCGCGCTGCGCGGCGACACCGCCGTGGTGGAGATGGCCGAGGCGAGCGGACTGCAGCGGCTGCCGTCCGGTGTCCTCGCGCCGCTGACGGCCTCCACGTACGGCTCCGGAGAGCTGCTGCGGGCCGCGCTGGACGCGGGCGCCCGCACGATCGTCTTCGGCGTCGGAGGCAGCGCCACGACCGACGGCGGCGCCGGCATGCTGTCCGCGCTCGGAGCACGGTTCCTGGACGAGGACGGCGAGCCGGTACCGCCGGGCGGCGGCGGCCTCGCCCACGTGGCCCGCGCCGACCTGTCCGGCCTGGACCCGCGCCTGTCCTCGGTCGACCTGATCCTCGCCAGCGACGTCGACAACCCGCTCACCGGCCCCAAGGGCGCACCGGCCGTCTACGGCCCGCAGAAGGGCGCCTCGCCGGACGACGTCGAGGTCCTGGACGCCGCCCTCGCCCACTTCGCGAAGATCCTGGAGGCCGAGACCGGCCCGCGCGCGGCGGGGTACGCCGTGGCGCCGGGCGCCGGGGCCGCCGGCGGCATCGGATACGGCGCGCTGCTGCTCGGCGCCCGCTTCCGCCCCGGCATCGAGGTCATGCTCGACGTCCTCGGCTTCGCGCCCGCTCTGGAGCAGGTGTCGCTGGTGATCACCGGCGAGGGCTCGCTGGACGAGCAGACGCTGCACGGCAAGGCGCCGGCCGGGGTGGCCGCGGCCGCGCGCGCCGCCGGTAAGGAGGTCGTGGCGGTGTGCGGGCGGCTCGCCCTGGCGCCGGCCGAGCTCGGGCGGGCGGGGATCCGGCGGGCGTATCCGCTGACGTCCGTGGAGCCGGACATCGCGAGGTGCATCGCGGACGCGGGACCGATCCTGGAGCGGGTCGCGGAACAGATCGCCGGGGACTTCCTGACCTGATCCCCCGGGCGCGGGAACGGCACAGGGCCCCGGACCGATCGCGGTCCGGGGCCCTTGCGCGTCGCGGGGTTACGGCAGCTGCGCCGCCCGTGCCTCGCGACGGTTGTCGCGGATGTTGTTCACCCGGCGGGCCGTGGCGAACAGGGGGATCACCGCGCCCATCACCAGCTGCAGCGCACAGCCGGTCTGGAGCAGGAGCTGGCCGCCGGGGGCGTCGAAGGCCCAGGACGCCAGGAGCCCCATCGACAGGACGATCCAGGACAGCATCGCCCCGGCCAGACGCCCGCGCGGCTTCGGGTACTCGACCCGGCTCACCATCAGCCACGCCGTGCCGATGATCGCGAGGAGCGTCGCGACGAAGGGCAGCTCCAGCAGCACGATCGAGACGACCGTGAGCGCGCCGAACGGCGAGGGCATGCCCTGGAACATGCCGTTCGGCGGGGTCACACAGCTGAAGCGGGCCAGCCGCAGCACCACTGCCAGCAGCACGACCACCGCTCCGACCGCGGCCACCTTCTGGTACGCGTCGTCGGCCACCATGCCGTAGACGAGCACGAAGTACGCGGGGGCCAGGCCGAAGCTGACGAGGTCCGAGAGGTTGTCCAGCTCGGCGCCCATGGGGGAGGAGCGCAGCTTGCGCGCCACGAGGCCGTCGAACAGGTCGAAGACCGCCGCGCAGAGCATGAGGATGACCGCGGTGGCGGCGCTGTGCCGTGCCATGCCCGCCGACTGGTCGTCCCCGGTGAGGTGCGGGATCAGGATGCCGGTGGTGGTGAAGTACACCGCCATGAAGCCGCACGTGGCGTTGCCCAGCGTGAGGGTGTCCGCTATCGAGAGGCGAAGAGAGAGAGGCATCTCCTCCTCGTCCTCGCCGATCTCGTCCGCCTCGGGCACCCAGCCCGCCTGGGTCTCCGGATCAATCACGGTCAATGCGAGTCACCCCAGCCACGGTCTTCTGGCCGACCTCGACCGCGACCTCCACGCCCTCGGGCAGGTAGATGTCGACGCGCGAGCCGAAGCGGATCAGACCGATGCGGTCGCCCTGCTCGACCTTCGTGTCCTGCGGGACGTAGGGCACGATGCGACGGGCCACCGCGCCGGCGATCTGGATCATCTCGATGTCGCCGAGTTCGGTGTCGAAATGCCAGACTACGCGCTCGTTGTTCTCGCTCTCCTTGTTGAAGGCGGGAACGAAGCCACCGGGGATGTGCTCCACCGACGTCACGGTGCCGGACAGCGGCGCCCGGTTCACGTGGACGTTGAGCGGGCTCATGAAGATCGCGACGCGGGTGCGGCCGTCCTTCCACGGCATGATGCTCTGCACCACACCGTCGGCGGGGGAGATGACACGGCCCTGGGCGATCTCACGCTCGGGGTCGCGGAAGAACCACAGCATGCCCGCCGCGAGCGCGGTGGCGGGCACGGCGACGGCCTTCGCGGCGCCGGAGCGACGGGCACGCAGGAGGCTGACGGCTGCGGTGGCGACGGTCGGGAGAAGCCACGGCGATGCTCCGCGCGCGAGGCGTACGCCGGCCAGGCTGTCTCGATGTGCAGAGGTTTGGCTGTGGGGCATGGATGACCTTCGTAGCGGATGATGCCGCGCGGTGATAGGGGACGGCGGCTTTCCGGGATCGTACCGGTCGGGGGCCACAACTGGGCAAGCCAGGATACCGAGTCGGCGGCCGAAGACCGCTGACGGGGTGTGATCTTCTTCTCGAAGAAAACACCCCGCACCGGGACAATCAGCCCTGGAATCGATACTCCTCGAGCAGCCTTCGCCCGATGATCATTTTCTGGATCTCGGCGGTACCTTCGCCGATCAGCAGCATCGGCGCCTCCCGGTAGAGGCGCTCGATCTCGTACTCCTTGGAGAATCCGTAGCCGCCGTGGATGCGGAAGGCGTCCTCCACGACCTCCTTGCAGTACTCGGAGGCGAGGTACTTCGCCATCCCGGCCTCCAGGTCGTTTCGTTCCCCGGAGTCCTTTTTGCGTGCGGCGTTCACCATCATGGCATGGGCGGCCTCGACCTTGGTGGCCATCTCGGCGAGCTTGAACTGGATGGCCTGGTGCTGGGCGATCGCCTTGCCGAAAGTGTGACGCTGCTGGGCGTACTGGACACCCAGTTCGAACGCACGCTGAGCGACACCGCAGCCACGCGCCGCCACGTTGACGCGACCGACCTCGACTCCGTCCATCATTTGGTAAAAACCTCGGCCGGTGGCCCCGCCGAGCACCCGATCGGCCGGAATCCGCAGGCCGTCCATGATCAGCTCGGTGGTGTCGACGCCCTTGTAGCCCATCTTGTCGATCTTGCCCGGGATGGTGAGGCCGGGGCGGACCTCGCCGAAGCCCGGCTCCTTCTCGACCAGGAAGGTCGTCATCGACTTGTGGGGGGCCGTCCCCTCGGGGTGGCCTTCGTCACTTCGCACGAGGACGGCCACGAGGGAGGACGTACCGCCGTTCGTCAGCCACATCTTCTGGCCGTTCAGGACGTACTCCTCGCCGTCCTTCACCGCCTTCGAGGTGATGGCGGAGACGTCCGAGCCGAGGGCCGGCTCCGACATCGAGAACGCGCCCCGGATGTCGCCGGCCGCCATCCGCGGCAGGAAGTGGTCCTTCTGCTCCTGCGTGCCGTGCTGCTTGAGCATGTACGCCACGATGAAGTGCGTGTTGATGATGCCGGAGACGGACATCCAGCCCCGGGCGATCTCCTCGACGCACAGCGCGTACGTCAGGAGCGACTCGCCCAGGCCGCCGTACTCCTCGGGGATCATCAGGCCGAACAGACCCAGTTCCCTGAGGCCGTCGACGATCGCCTGCGGGTACTCGTCGCGGTGCTCCAGTTCGGTGGCGACCGGGATGATCTCCTTGTCCACGAAGTCGCGGACGGTGGAGAGGATCTCCTGCTGGACGTCGGTCAGACCGGCGGTCTGGGCGAGACGGGCCATCGGTTACTTCCCCTGTTCCTTCAGCTCGGGGCGGCCCGGCTGCTCGCCGCCGCGCTCCTTGATGTACGTCTCGGTCGGCACCATCACCTTGCGGCGGAAGATGCACACCAGCGTGCCGTCCTGCTTGTAGCCCTTGGTCTCGACGTAGACGATCCCGCGGTCGTTCTTCGACTTGGAGGGCCACTTGTCGAGCACGGTCGTCTGCCCGTAGACCGTGTCGCCGTGGAAGGTCGGCGCCACGTGCTTGAGCGACTCGATCTCCAGGTTGGCGATCGCCTTGCCGGAGATGTCCGGCACGCTCATGCCGAGCAGCAGCGAGTAGATGTAGTTCCCCACCACCACGTTCTTGCCGAAGTCGGTCGTCTTCTCGGCGTAGTTGGTGTCCATGTGGAGCGGATGGTGGTTCATGGTGAGCAGGCAGAACAGGTGGTCGTCGTACTCCGTGACCGTCTTGCCCGGCCAGTGCTTGTACGTCGCCCCGACCTCGAACTCCTCGTACGTGCGTCCGAACTGCATCGCGCTCAGGCCTCCGGGATCTCGAACTTCGAGGTGCGCTGCATGCCGGCGGCCCGGCCCTTGCCGGAGATGACCAGGGCCATCTTGCGGCTGGCCTCGTCGATCATCTCGTCGCCGAGCATCGCGGAGCCCTTCTTGCCGCCCGCCTCGGACGTGCAGTAGTCGTAGGCGTCCAGGATCAGCTCGGCGTGGTCGAAGTCCTCCTGGGAGGGCGAGAAGATCTCGTTGGACGCCTCGACCTGGCCCGGGTGCAGCACCCACTTGCCGTCGAAGCCGAGGGCCGCGGCGCGCCGGGCGACCTCGCGGTAGCCCTCCACGTTGCGGATCTGGAGGTAGGGGCCGTCGATCGCCTGGAGGTTGTTGGCGCGGGCGGCCATCAGGATCTTCATCAGGATGTAGTGGTAGGCGTCCGCCGGGTAGCCGGGCGGCTGCTCGCCCACGACCAGCGACTTCATGTTGATGGACGCCATGAAGTCGGCCGGGCCGAAGATGATCGTCTCGACACGCGGGGAGGCCTGCGCGATCTCGTTGACGTTGTTGAGGCCCTGGGCGTTCTCGATCTGCGCCTCGATGCCGATCTTGCCGACCTCGAAGCCCATGGTCTTCTCGATCTGGGTGAGCAGCAGGTCCAGCGCGACGACCTGCTGGGCCGTCTGCACCTTCGGCAGCATGATGCAGTCGAGGTTCTGGCCGGCGCCCTCGACCACCGTGACGACGTCGCGGTACGTCCACTCGGTCGTCCAGTCGTTGACGCGCACCACCCGCGTCTTGCCGGTCCAGTCACCCTCGTTGAGGAACTTCACGATGGTGTGCCGCGCCTCGGGCTTGGCGAGCGGCGCGCACGCGTCCTCCAGGTCCAGGAAGACCTGGTCCGCCGGGAGACCCTGCGCCTTCTCCAGGAAGCGCGGGTTCGAGCCGGGCACGGCCAGGCAGGAGCGCCGCGGGCGGAGCCGGTTGACAGAGGTCAGGTGCGCGGCGGAGCCGCTCGTTGGAGGGGTGGTGGCGGGCGACGGGCGGGCGGTCATGCGGGGACCTCCAGGGGGTCGAGCTTGTTCGCTTTCCGGATCTCGTCGACGATGCGGCCGATGATTCCGGTGATGTCGAAGTCCTTCGGGGTGAAGACCGCGGCCACTCCGGCTTCCCTGAGCTGCGCGGCGTCACCATTCGGGATGATGCCACCGGCGATGACGGGTATATCTGTGGCACCGGCCACACGGAGGCGTTCCAGGACGTCCGGGACCAGCTGGGCGTGCGAGCCGGACAGGATCGACAGGCCCACCGCGTGCACGTCCTCGGCCAGTGCCGCGTCCACGATCTGCTCGGGCGTCAGCCGGATGCCCTGGTACACCACTTCGAAGCCGGCGTCCCTGGCCCGTACGGCGATCTGCTCGGCGCCGTTGGAGTGGCCGTCGAGGCCGGGCTTGCCGACCAGGAACCGGAGCTTGCCGGTGCCCAGGTCGCGGGCGGTGGCGTCCACCCGCGCACGTACCGCGGCCATCGCCGAGCCGGCCTCGGCGGGCACCGCCACCGGAGCCGAGGAGACCCCGGTGGGCGCCCGGAACTCGCCGAACACCTCCCGCAGCGCGCCCGCCCACTCGCCGGTCGTGACGCCGGCACGGGCACACTCCAGGGTGGCCTCCATCAGGTTGCCGGTGCCCTTGGCGGCCTCCTTCAGCCGCTCCAGCGCCTTGCAGGGGCGCGGGTGGTTGAACGGCGGCTGGTAGCGCGTGTCGCGCCAGCGGCCGATGGCCGTCACCACCCGGGCCTCCACCGCCGGGTCGACCGTCTGGATCGCGGTGTCCAGGTCGGCGGTGAGCGGGTTGGGCTCGGTCGACTCGAAGATGTTGACACCGACGATCTTCTCCTGCCCCGACTCGATCCGGCCCCGGCGCTCCGCGTGCGAGGCGACCAGCTGGGACTTGAGGTACCCGGACTCGACGGCCGCCATCGCGCCGCCCATCTCCTGGATCCGGTCCATCTCGGCGAGGGAGTCCTCGACCAGCTGCGTGACCTTCGCCTCGATGACGTGCGAGCCCTCGAAGATGTCCTCGTACTCCAGCAGGTCGCTCTCGTGGGCGAGCACCTGCTGGATGCGCAGCGACCACTGCTGGTCCCAGGGCCGGGGCAGGCCGAGCGCCTCGTTCCAGGCGGGCAGCTGCACGGCACGCGCGCGGGCGTCCTTGGACAGCGTCACGGCGAGCATCTCCAGCACGATCCGCTGGACGTTGTTCTCCGGCTGCGCCTCGGTCAGGCCGAGCGAGTTCACCTGGACGCCGTAACGGAACCGCCGCTGTCTGGGGTTCTCGATGCCGTACCGCTCGCGGGTGACCTTGTCCCAGATACGGCCGAACGCGCGCATCTTGCACATCTCCTCGACGAAGCGGACGCCCGCGTTCACGAAGAAGGAGAGACGGGCCACGACGTCACCCATACGTTCCTGCGGCACCTGGCCGCTGTCGCGCACGGCGTCCAGCACGGCGATGGCCGTGGACATCGCGTACGCGATCTCCTGCACCGGGGTGGCGCCCGCCTCCTGCAGGTGGTAGCTGCAGATGTTGATCGGGTTCCACTTCGGGATGTGGGAGACCGTGTACGCGATCATGTCCGTCGTCAGCCGGAGGCTCGGCCCCGGCGGGAAGACGTGCGTCCCCCGGGACAGGTACTCCTTGACGATGTCGTTCTGGGTCGTGCCCTGGAGCTTGGTGATGTCGGCACCCTGCTCCTCGGCGACGACCTGGTAGAGCGCCAGCAGCCACATGGCGGTGGCATTGATCGTCATCGAGGTGTTCATCTGTTCCAGGGGGATGTCCTGGAACAGCCGGCGCATGTCACCGAGGTGCGAGACGGGCACGCCCACCCGGCCGACCTCGCCGCGGGCGAGGATGTGGTCGGGGTCGTAGCCGGTCTGCGTCGGCAGGTCGAACGCAACCGACAGGCCGGTCTGGCCCTTGTCGAGGTTGCGCCGGTACAGCTCGTTGGACGCCTCGGCGGTGGAGTGACCGGCATACGTGCGCATGAGCCACGGCCGGTCCTTCTCCCGGGCGGTCGGCGGAGCGGACTCCCGCACGCCGTCGGCGATCTGACGCTCAGTCATCTATGACCTCGGGTGTCTCAGACGTTGCGGAAGCGGTTGATGGCGTCGAGGTGCTTGGCGCGCATCTCCTCGTCGCGCACGCCGAGGCCCTCCTCGGGGGCCAGGCACAGGACGCCGACCTTGCCCTGGTGGAGGTTGCGGTGCACGTCGTAGGCGGCCTGGCCGGTCTCCTCCAGGGAGTAGACCTTCGACAGCGTCGGGTGGATCCTGCCCTTCGCGATCAGCCGGTTGGCCTCCCAGGCCTCCCGGTAGTTGGCGAAGTGCGAGCCGATGATCCGCTTCAGGGACATCCACAGGTAGCGGTTGTCGTACTCGTGCATGTAGCCGGAGGTCGAGGCGCAGGTGGTGATGGTGCCGCCCTTGCGGGTGACGAAGACGCTCGCGCCGAAGGTCTCGCGGCCGGGGTGCTCGAAGACGATGTCGATGTCCTCGCCGCCGGTGAGTTCGCGGATGCGCTTGCCGAAGCGCTTCCACTCCTTCGGGTCCTGGGTCCGCTCGTCCTTCCAGAACCGGTAGCCCTCGGCGTTGCGGTCGATGATCGCCTCGGCGCCCATCGAGCGGCAGATGTCCGCTTTCTGGTCGCTGGAGACGACGCAGATCGGGTTGGCTCCGCCGGCCAGCGCGAACTGGGTGGCGTAGGAGCCGAGGCCGCCGCTGGCTCCCCAGATCAGCACGTTGTCGCCCTGCTTCATGCCGGCGCCGTTGCGGGAGACCAGCTGCCGGTAGGCGGTGGAGTTGACCAGGCCCGGGGCGGCGGCCTCCTCCCAGCTGAGGTGGCCGGGCTTCGGCATCAGCTGGTTGGACTTGACGAGCGCGATCTCCGCGAGGCCGCCGAAGTTGGTCTCGAAGCCCCAGATGCGCTGCTCGGGGTCGAGCATCGTGTCGTTGTGCCCGTCCGAGGACTCCATCTCGACCGACAGGCAGTGCGCGACGACCTCGTCGCCCGGCTTCCAGGCGTTGACGCCGGGGCCGGTGCGCAGGACGACGCCCGCGAGGTCGGAGCCGATGATGTGGTAGGGCAGGTCATGGCGCTTGGCCAGGTCGTTGGTGCGGCCGTAGCGCTCCAGGAAGCCGAAGGTCGACAGCGGCTCGAAGATCGAGGTCCACACCGAGTTGTAGTTGACGCTCGATGCCATGACGGCGACCAGCGCCTCGCCCGGGCCCAGCTCGGGCAGCGCCACCTCGTCGAGGTGGGTGGACTTGCGCGGGTCCTTGTCGCGGGTGTCCAGGCCCGCGAACATCTCCGTCTCGTCCTTGTGCACGGTGATCGCGCGGTAGGACTCGGGGAGGGCCAGGGCGGCGAAGTCGGCCGGCGTCGAGTCCGGCGACTGGATCGCGTCGAGAATGGCCTGAGTGGTCACGGTGTTGCCTCCGGCGGTCGGCGCCCTTGAGGGAAGGGGCGCTGAGGGTTACGGCGGTGCTGCTGAGGGTTTTGGGAAGGTGCCGTCGGTTCGGCGTGGGTGGTGCTTCGGCAGCGCTTTGTGGCGCGGGAGGGTGCCTGTGACGCAGGCGTCCGGCGGGCGGGCTGGTGGGCTCGCCAGGACAGGCCGGACACCAACAACGTATGACACCGCGTGTCAGGTGGCAAGGCACTGAGTGCCAGAACTTGCTCTCAGATGAAATCTTTACGTAACAAATGAGCGATGATCGATCAAAGCTACTGGCGGGTAGCCCAAGGTGCGCCGACGCGCGGGGGTCGTCCCGATGTCTGAGCCGTCATCCGGCACGCAGTGCCATCGCACTCCGGAAAAAAGATCGCGCCCGGAAAACATCGCGCCCGGAAAACATCGCGCCCGGAAAAACGACGACGCGCCCTCGAGGGCGCGTCGTCGTGTCCGGTTGCGGTTGCGGTTGCGGTTGCGGTTCGTGCTCAGTGCTCCTTGAGCGCCTGCTCGATCATGCGCATCACCTCGTCGAGGGGGGCGTCGGTCCTGGCCACCGTCACCAGTACCTCGCCCTGCGAGGCCACGGTGGCCGGTGCGGTGGTCCGCGGCGGGGTCTCCCGGCCCGCCCCGATCCCGGTCCCGAACGTCTTCCGCACGATCGCGAAGGCGTGGTCCAGCTGCGTCTCCACGTCCCCCTGCCCGCCGGCCCGCAGCCAGCGCCGCAGCACGTGGTTGTGGGCGGTGACCACCGCGGACGCCGCGACCTCGGCCAGCAGCGGGTCGTCGTTCGCGTCGTCCGCGTGCGCGTGCTCGTCGAAGTGGCCGAGGAGATAGCGCGTGAAGAGGCGCTCGTAGCGGGCCACCGAGGCGATCTCGGCCTCGCGCAGGGTCGGCACCTCGCGGGTGAGCTTGTAGCGGGCGACCGAGATGTCCGGCCGGGCCGCGTACATCTTCATGACCTCCTTGATGCCACGGCACACGGTGTCGAGCGGGTGCTCGTGCGCAGGGGCCGCGTTGAGCACGGCCTCCGCGCGGATCAGCGTGTCGTCGTGGTCCGGGAAGATCGCCTCTTCCTTGGAGCGGAAATGGCGGAAGAAGGTACGGCGGGCGACCCCGGCCGCGGCCGCGATCTCGTCGACGGTGGTCGCCTCGTACCCCTTGGTCGCGAACAGCTCCATCGCGGCGGCCGCCAGCTCCCGGCGCATCTTGAGCCGCTGCGCGGCCGCGCGACTGCCGGCGGCGCTTTCCGGGGCGTCGGACGTGGCTGGTGTACGTGAGGACCTGGCGGGCTGGGGCATGCCCCGAACGTACTGCATGTGCGCAGCTTGATGGGCATGACCGGGGTTTCCCCCGTCCGCGAAGGGCGGGGGGCCGCAGGGCCCGGGGGGCGGGGGAGGGCTGTCCCGGAGGGGCGGAAGACCGCCGCCAGGGTCGAGCAGCCCGCCCCAGTCCCGTTCGTCCCGGTGCCCGTCGCCGAGGCCCTCAGCGGCGGGCATATTCGCGGAAGCCACGGCCCGTCTTGCGGCCGAGGCAGCCCGCGGCCACCAGGTGTTCGAGCAGCGGCGCGGGCGCGAGCCCGGGATCGCGGAACTCCCGGTGCAGGACCTTCTCGATCGCGAGCGACACGTCCAGGCCGACCACGTCCAGCAGCTCGAACGGGCCCATCGGGTAGCCACCGCCGAGTTTCATCGCCGCGTCGATGTCGTCCAGCGAGGCGTAGTGCTCCTCGACCATCTTGATCGCGTTGTTGAGGTACGGGAACAGCAGCGCGTTCACGATGAACCCGGCCCGGTCGCCGCAGTCCACGGGGTGCTTCCTGATGGTCGCGCAGACCTCGCGGACGGTCGCGTGCACGTCCTCGGCGGTCAGCACGGTACGGACGACCTCGACCAGCTTCATGGCCGGTGCCGGGTTGAAGAAGTGCATGCCGATCACGTCCTGGGGACGCGAGGTGGCCCGGGCACAGGCCACGACCGGCAGCGACGAGGTCGTGGTGGCCAGGACCGCGCCGGGCTTGCAGACCTTGTCCAGCGTGGCGAACAGCTGCTGCTTGATCTCCAGGTCCTCGGCGACCGCCTCCACGGCCAGGTCGACGTCGGCGAAGGCGTCGTACGAACCCGCGGCGCTGATCAGGTCCAGGGTCTCCGCGGCGGCCTCGGCCGTCATCCGGCCCTTGCCGACCGAGCGGTCCAGGGACTTTCCGATGCGGGCCTTGGCGGCCTGCGCCTTGTCCTCGCTGCGAGCGGCCAGGACGACCCGGTACCCGGCCTTGGCGAACACCTCGGCGATGCCGGAGGCCATGGTGCCGGAGCCGGCCACCCCGACCGAGCGGACCGGGCGGCCCTGGGTGAGGGCGGCGCCGTCCAGCGGGGTCAGCGCGTCCCGGACGACCGTGGCGCTGCCCGGAGCCTCGTAGGTGTAGAAACCGCGCCCGGACTTGCGGCCGGTCAGGCCCGCCTCGCTGAGCTGCTTGAGGACGGGGGCCGGGGCGTGCAGCCGGTCGCGGGACTCGGCGTACATGGCCTCCAGGACCGTCCGGGCGGTGTCGACGCCGATCAGGTCGAGCAGGGCCAGCGGGCCCATCGGCAGGCCGCAGCCGAGCCGCATGGCCGCGTCGATGTCCTCACGGGAGGCGTACTTCGCCTCGTACATCGCGGCGGCCTGGTTCAGGTAGCCGAAGAGCAGCCCGTCCGCGACGAACCCGGGGCGGTCGCCGACCGCGACCGGCTCCTTGCCCAGTTCCAGCGCGAGATCGGTGACCGCGGCGACCGCACTAGGGGCGGTGAGCACCGAGGAGACGACCTCGACCAGCTTCATCGCCGGGGCCGGGTTGAAGAAGTGCAGACCGAGGACGCGCTCGGGCCGTGCCGAGTCGGCGGCCAGCCGGGTCACGGAGAGCGCGTTGGTGCCGGTGGCCAGGACGGTCTCGGGGCGGACGATGCCGTCCAGCTCGCGGAGGACCTGGTGCTTGATGTCGTACGACTCCGGCACCACCTCGATGACGAGGTCGGCGTCGGCCGCGGCCGTGAGGTCGGTGCCGGTGCGGACCCGGGCGAGGACGTCGGCACGCTCCTGCTCGGTCAGTCTGCCGCGGGCCACGGCACGGGTCGTGGAGGCCTCCAGGGCGGCGAGGGAGCCGGCCGCCTGGGACTCGCTGACGTCGATGCCGATCACCTCGCGGCCGGCCCTCGCGAGGACCTCGGTGATACCGGTGCCCATGGTGCCGAGGCCGACCACGGCGACGGTCCTGAGCGGGGACAGGGAGGGGTCGGACTGGGGAGTGGCCATCGCGGGACTCCAGGAATGAGGGTGACGACTGGAAACGCCCCGGGTGCGCCGAAACGGCGCACCGGGTGCGGAGAGAGCTGCACGGGAGCTGCGTGAATGCGGGTGTTGCCGGGCTGCGGGCGCACACGCCCGGTGCGGTCGCCGCGGGCGTGCACACGCCCGGGAACCGCTGATCCCGACCGGCCCTGTCCCGGAGCCGAGTCGTACGTACGGTACGAGGTACCGAACCGACCTGATGCTCACGACGGCTGCGTCACCAAACCGGAATGAGTATCAATGCGAGTGGGTGACTCGCTCGATTGAGCTTAACCGGCGGGTAACGAGCGCGCCAGCCCCCGGACTTTGTGATGTACGTCCCTCCGCTCCCGCAACCCCTCTACGCTGGGCTTCGTGGACGAAGAGTTGCGGTCGCTCACGGAGCGTCTGCGTCAGGAGTCGCAGGGATCGGCCGCCTGCGACCGGCTCCTGGCGACCGAGAACCCCGACGAGCTGGCGGAGGTGCTCACCGCCGCCGGACAGCCCTTGTGGGCCAGGGAGTTGGCGGCGTACCGCCTGGGCACCGCCGGCGACCGGCGTGCCTTCGAGACCCTGGTCCTTCTGCTCAACCACCGCGACCCGCCCCGGTGCGCCTCCGCCGCGCACGCCCTCGCCCGCCTGCGGGACCCGCGCACCGCCCGCGCGGCCGCGGCCCTCGCCACCAACGAACTCCGGGTCGCCTACGCCCTGCACCCGGTCCGTCTCCTGGTCGTGCTCCGCGCCCCGGAGTCCGTGCCCGCCCTCATCACCACCCTGGAGCGCCGGCTGCGCCCCCACGACCCCTACCGCAAGGTCGCGCTCGCCTGCGTGGAGGGCCTCGGCGACCTGGGCGACACCCGTGCCCGCCGTGTCCTGAGCGAGGCGCTGGCCCACCCCACCCTCGCCGAGGCCGCGGTCCGGGCGCTGTCCCACATTCCTAGGCCGAGGTGAGATCGCGGTTCCTGACGTACCGCACCTCGGGCACCGGCACCCCGTCGACCTCGTACGGCTCCTCGGAGCCGTCGGGACGGAAGCCCGCAGTCTCGTAGAACCGCCGGGCGCGCGTGTTCCCCTTCAGCACCCACAGGTACACACGCGTGTACCGGCCACACTGCCCCAGCGCCGTCTCCAGCAGCCGCCGCCCGGCGCCGGTACCGACATGGGCCGGGTCCAGGTAGATCGCGTACAACTCGGCGTCCCCGGTGCGCACGTCGCCGTCCCGGTACGGCCCGTGCGCCGCCCAGCCGACGATCTCGCCGCCCCGTTCGGCGACCAGGTCCGTCACCCCGTCCTCGCCGTCCCGGAACCGGGCCCGGCGCCGTTCGGCGTCCCGCTCCACACTGAGCCCGTCCAGGAACGGCTGCGGCATGAGCCCCCGGTAGGCGTACTGCCAGCCCCGGATGCGTATCTCCGAGACCCGGTCGCAGTCGTCGAGGGCCATCGGTCGGATGCGGAGCAAGTCGTCGGTCATGACGGCACCCTAGGAAACGGACGGCTCCGCCCGCCGGGAATTCCGCCCGGTCCGCGGCACGAGCCTCGCGGAGGGCCGGTGGCCGCCACGACACGGCTGTACCGGGTGGCCGGGGCGACGCCGTCGGGGGCGGTGACGCGGGTCGGCGCAGCCATGCGTCCACGGTGGACCCGGGTGTCACAACGCCCCCGACGGCTCGTCAGGACCGGTTCAGCCGCGGAAGCCCAGCAGCCCGTGCAGGGTCGAGCCGCGGGACGACGTCGAGGCGGCCTTGGTGCTCAGGGGCTTCGGGTCCGGGGTCTTGCGGCAGACGGCGTCGGCGGTGCCGTCGCCGTGCGGCACCGTGCCGTCGGTCAGGTAGGCGGCGAGGTGGTCGTCCAGGCAGGTGTTGCCGCTGAGCGTGATGCCGTGGTTGCCGCCGCCCTGTTCGACGACCAGGCTGGAGCCGGCCAGCAGCCGGTGGGCCGCGACGCCGCCCTGGTAGGGCGTGGCAGCGTCGTCGGTGGCCTGGAAGAGGAGGGCCGGCGGGAGCTTGCCGTTGGCGATGTCCGGCGGCTTCAGGGTGGACGTCGGCCAGGAGGTGCACGCCGCGTTGTACCAGGCGTTGTTCCAGACCATGAAGGGCGCCTTCTCGTACGCCGCCCAGCTGTCCTTGCGCCACTGGGCCCAGTCCCGCGGCCAGGAGGCGTCCCGGCACTGGACGGCCGCGTAGACGCTGTAGCCGTTGTCGCCCGAGGGGTCGACGGCCGCGAAGTTCTGGTAGGCCTCGACGAGCGCCGCCGTCTTCCTGCCGTGGGCGTAGGCCGAGAACGCCTCCGCCAGGTAGGGCCAGTAGCCGTTGTAGTAGCCGCCCGGGATGAAGGTGTCGTCCAGCTCGGAGGCGCCCACCTTGCCGCCCGCCGGCTTCTTCGCCAGCGCGGCCCGCATGGCGTACCACCTGGTCTCGACCTGCTTCGGGTCGGAGCCGAGCTTGTAGGTGGAGTCGTACTTGGCGATCCACGTCATCAGGGCGCGGTGGCGGTCGTTGAACGCGTAGTCCTGGCTGAGGTTGTCGTCGTACCAGACACCCGTCGGGTCCACGATCGAGTCCAGGACCAGCCGGTGGATCCGGTCCGGGTGCAGCTTGGCGTAGACGGCGCCCAGGTAGGTGCCGTAGGAGTAGGCGAAGTAGCTGATCCGGCGGGCCCCGAGGGCCTGGCGGACGGAGTCGATGTCCTGCGCGGCGCTGACCGTGTCGAGGTAGGGCAGCACGCTCGCGTACTTCCTGGCGCAGGCCGCCGCGAACGACTGCACGCGCTTGAGGTTCGCCTGCTCCAGGGCGGGCGTGGCCGGCACCGAGTCGGGGCGCACCGGGTCGAAGTAGCCGGGCGCGCAGTCGATCGCCGGAGTGCTCTTGCCCACGCCGCGCGGGTCGAAGCCGATGACGTCGTAGCGGGCCGCCACCTTCTTCGGCAGCGTGGAGGCGACGAACCCCGCGAGGCTCAGCCCGCTGCCGCCGGGGCCGCCGGGATTGACCAGCAGCGGGCCCTGGTAGGCGGAGGCGGCGGCGGTGTGCGGGACGCGGGAGAGGGCGAGCGTGATCTGCCCGCCGCCCGGGTTCCGGTGGTCGAGGGGCACCTTGAGGGTGCCGCACTGCAGCGTCGGGTAGTCGGTGCTGCCGCACTTCTTCCAGGCCACCGAGGGTGCCTCGGCGGCGGCTCGGGACGTGGCGCTCGCGGGCGGGACGGTGACCGACCCGGCCATGACGGCGGCGGCGCACAGCACGGCTGCGCGTGTTCGCATGGGGTCCTCCCAGGACGGAGGGTCGCGGACCGCACGGGTCACGGTCCTCGCCGCATCGTCCCGGGAACAGCACCCGGAAGAACCTGTTCTGACGATTATTGACCCAATTGGGCCGAGGGTTGCGCTCGAACGCTCCCCGCCGCGCACGCCGCGGCCGGGAACGCTCTCAGAGCAGCGTGAGCTGGGCCGGCTCGGGCGGCGCGGGCTCCTCCTCCGCCGGAGGCACCGGCGTCCGGCGGAAGGCGCCGGCGCGGGTCGGGCCGATGCCGTACTCCTCGGCCAGCTCGTGCACCTGCCGGGTGATCCGGCGCTGGTACCACCTGGGCGCGTAGGCGCCCTCCGCGTACAGCCGCTCGTAGCGGCGGACGAGGTGCGGGTGGTGGGATGCGAGCCAGCTCATGAACCACTCACGGGCGCCGGGGCGCAGGTGCAGCACCAGGGGCGTCACGGACGTGGCGCCGGCGGCCGCGATCGCCCGCACGGTGGCCCGCAGTTGGGCCGGGTGGTCGCCCAGGAAGGGGATCACGGGGGCCATCAGGACACCGCAGCCAATACCGGCCTCGGTGAGGGCCCGTACGACGTCCAGGCGGCGCTCGGGCGCCGGGGTGCCCGGCTCCACGGTGCGCCACAGCTCGGCATCGACGAAGCCGACCGAGACCGAGATGCCGACGTCCGTGACCTCGGCCGCGCGCCGCAGCAGGTCGAGGTCGCGCAGGATCAGCGTGCCCTTGGTGAGGATCGAGAACGGGTTCGCGTGGTCGGTGAGGGCCGAGATGATCCCCGGCATCAGCCGGTAGCGGCCCTCCGCGCGCTGGTAGCAGTCGACGTTGGTGCCCATCGCGATGTGGTCGCCCAGCCAGTGCCGTGAGCCCAGCTGGCGGCGGAGCAGGTCGGGGGCGTTCACCTTGACCACGATCTGGGTGTCGAAGCCGATCCCGGTGTCGAGGTCCAGGTAGCTGTGCGTCTTGCGCGCGAAGCAGTACACGCACGCGTGGGTGCAGCCCCGGTACGGGTTCACCGTCCATTCGAACGGCATCCGCGAGGCGCCCGGCACCCGGTTGATGATCGACCGGCCCCGCACCTCGTGGAAGGTGATCCCCCGGAACTCGGGGGTGTCGAAGGTGCGGGTCGTGACCGCGTCCGCGCCGAACAGCGCGGTGTCCGCACGGCCGCGTTCGGCCTCCTCGGTGAGGTTCTCCCAGCGCATGACGCCTCCTCGGTAGCACTGCCCCCAGAATAGAACATCTGTTCCCATGATCGTGCGGACGATCTGTGGAGACCGCGCGCACACCGTTTCCGACCGCTTCCGTCACCCCGATTTGGGCGGCCGGGCGCCGGGGTGGTTGGCTTGCCCCAACCCCGAGAACTCAGGTGCTGGAGGAACTCAATGGCGCAGGTCGAGGCCACTACGGAGCGGGTCGTCGCGGCGGACGCGGAGACGGTGTTCGACGCGCTCGCCGACTACAGCGGCACGCGCGCGAAGCTGCTGCCCCAGCACTTCAGCGAGTACGAGGTGCGCGAGGGCGGCGACGGCGAGGGCACCCTGGTGCACTGGAAGCTCCAGGCCACGAGCAAGCGCGTCCGCGACTGCCTCCTGGAGGTCAGCGAGCCCACCGACGGCGAGCTGGTCGAGAAGGACCGCAACTCCTCCATGGTCACCACCTGGCGCGTCACCCCGGCCGGCGAGGGCAGCTCCAGGGTCGTGGTCCACACCACCTGGCAGGGCGCCGGCGGCGTCGGCGGTTTCTTCGAGAAGACCTTCGCCCCCAAGGGTCTCGGCCGGATCTACGGCGAGGTGCTCGACAGGCTCGCCGCCGAGGTCGAGAAGTAGTCCCGTTCCCCCGGCGGCAGGTAACCGCCGGATGGACAGGGGGTGTTGACCCCTCTCACCGGTTCGAGTGGATCTCCGGCCCGACCGGTGCTGTGCCGTAACTCGTCGTGCTTGCCCACAGTTGTCGCCCAGCGGGACACAAGGCGGCAATTGTGCGCAGGCGCGACGAGGGGAGCGGTACGTGGGGACGACTCTGGTGCAGTACGAGGAGCCGGCCGCGGCACCCGCAGACGCCCCCCTACCGGAACCCGCCCCGGCGCGGGAACTCGGGCCGCGCCGCACCCGGCTGGTGTTCTGCGGGCTGATGCTCGCGCTGCTCCTGGCGGCGCTGGACCAGATGATCGTCGCCACCGCGCTGCCGAGGATCGTCGGCGAACTGCACGGTCTGGAGCGGATGTCCTGGGCGATCACCGCCTATCTGCTGACCTCCACCATCGGCCTCCCGGTCTACGGCAAGCTCGGCGACCTCATCGGCCGCAAGAGCGTCTTCCAGTTCGCGATCCTGGTCTTCGTCGTCGGTTCCGCGCTGGCCGGCCGCGCGCAGAGCATGGACCAGCTGATCGCTTTCCGCGCGGTGCAGGGCATCGGCGCCGGCGGGCTCATGATCGGCGTCCAGGCGATCATCGCCGACATCGTGCCGCCCCGGCAGCGCGGCCGCTTCATGGGACTGATCGGCGCCGCCTTCGGCCTCGCCTCCGTCGCCGGGCCGCTGCTCGGCGGCTACTTCACCGACCACCTCTCCTGGCGCTGGTGTTTCTACGTCAACGTGCCCTTCGGTCTGGTCACGCTGGCCGTCGTCACCGCCGTGCTGAGGCTGCCGAAGCCCCGGGTCCGCGCTCGTTTCGACGTCCTGGGCAGTCTGTTGCTGGGCGCCGCCTCCACCTGCCTGGTCCTGCTGACCAGTTGGGGCGGCACGGAGTACGCGTGGGGCTCCCGCGTCATCCTGGGACTCGGGGCCGGCGCCCTGGCCGCCACCGCGCTGTTCCTGGTCGCCGAGCACCGCGCGGCCGAACCCCTCATCCCGCCGCGGCTGTTCCGGGACTCCGTCTTCAACGTGACCGGACTGGTCGGACTGGTCATCGGCGTCGCCCTGTTCGGCGCCGCGAGCTACCTGCCGACCTTCCTGCAGATGGTCGACGGCGCCTCGGCCACCGAGTCCGGGCTGCTGATGCTGCCCATGATGGGCGGGATCGTCGGCGCCTCGATCGTCTCCGGCCAGCTCATCAGCCACACCGGGCACTACCGGATCTACCCGGTGCTCGGCGGGGGAGTGTCGGTGGTCGGCATGTGGCTGCTCTCCCGGCTCGAGGTCGACACCCCGCGCTGGCAGTACAGCATCTGGATGGCCGTCCTCGGCGCCGGCATCGGCATGGTGATGCCGGTACTCGTGCTGGCCGTGCAGAACTCCGTGCCGCCGGCCGACCTCGGCACCGCCACCAGCGCCAACAACTACTTCCGGCAGATCGGCGGCAGCGTCGGCGCCGCCGTCTTCGGCACACTCTTCGCCGACCGGCTCACCGACGCCCTGCACCGGCATCTGCCCGCCCACGCCGGCGCCCGGCTGCCCGACCCCGAGTCGCTGACCCCGCAGCTCGTCCACGCGCTGCCCCCGGCACTGCGTGACGCCTACATCCGCGCCTACGCCGACGCGATGCCCAGGATCTTCCTCTACCTGGTGCCGATGCTCGTCCTCGGCCTGCTCATCGCCTGCTTCCTCAAGGAGAAACCGCTGGTGTCCCACCCCACCGCCGAAACCGGGTCCGTCCCCGTCCACACCCCGATCCCGC
Organism: Streptomyces sp. NPDC059224; assembly: GCF_042754285.1. NCBI lineage: Bacteria > Bacillati > Actinomycetota > Actinomycetes > Kitasatosporales > Streptomycetaceae > Streptomyces > Streptomyces sp. NPDC059224. The sequence goes on along the minus strand of NZ_JBHZAN010000010.1, from coordinate 173,614 downwards.
AGGCGCGCTCGGCGCATCCCGGTGCCGGGATCCCGGTCTGCGGCACCGTGCAGCACCCCGACGGGACCGTGGTGCCCCGCGCCGCACTCACCCTCATCGACGCCGTCGGCCGGCAGATCGGCCGGGGCGCCAGCGGCGACGACGGACGGTACGCCCTGTCCACACCCGGCTCCGGGGCGTACGTCCTGATCGCCGCCGCCGGCGGCCACCAGCCGCAGGCGGTCACCGTGACCGTCGGCGAGCGGCCCGTCGAGCTCGACGTCGTCCTCGGCGGCGCCGGACGGCTCGCGGGCACCGTCCGCACCGCCGACGGCACGCCGGTGCGCGACGCCACCGTCACGCTCACCAACGTGCAGGGCGAGGTGGTCGCCAGCACCCGCAGCGGACGCGAGGGCGGCTACGTCATCACCGAGCTGGTGGCGGGCGAGTACACCCTCGCCGGCAGCGCCCCCGCCTTCCGCCCGGCCGCCCTCCCGGTCACCGTGCAGGCAGCCCGGGAGACCCGGCAGGACGTCGAACTCGCGGGCGGCGCCGTGCTGAAGGGCACCGTCCGGGCCGGCGGCGGGCGGCCCGTCGAGGACGCGCGGGTGACGCTGCTCGACGCCGCCGGGAACGTCGTGGACACCCTCACCACCGGTCCCGACGGAACGTTCCGGTTCGTCGACCTCTCCTCGGGCGAGTACACCGTCATCGCCGCCGGTTACCCGCCGGTCGCCACGGTGCTGCAGGTGGCGGGCGGCGGCCGCACCGAACGCGATCTCCAACTGGGGCACGAGGACTGACCGGACGGGGCACGGGGCCGGACCTGGCGGGCGCGAGGGCGCGGACCTGCGCGCCGGTGCGCTCCGGTGATACCAATTCCAGAATTGGCACACATCGCAACCGGCGGCCACCGTACGGTAGTGGCGGGCGGCACAGATCTTTGCGGAGCCGTGGGGAGAGAGGGCCTGGGCCATGAACCATGGCGGCGAGCGGGACGGACCTCCCAGTCTCGGTGCCGGGGAGGGCGCGTCCGGCCGTATCCCCCTGGCCGTGGTGGTCGTCGGCCGCGACGGGCGGGTCTCCCACTGGAGCACCGGCGCGCGCCGGCTGTTCGGCGCCGTCAGGGAACAGGCGATCGGCCGCCCCGTCCTGGACCTGCTGCCGGTCTCCGGGGCGCTCCCCGAGGACGACGAGATAACCCTGTACGGCGCCTACGCGGCCTACGACGGACTCGGCCCCGACCTGGAGTCCTCTCTCGACGGACGGCTCAACTTCCCGGCCGCCGGCCGGGCCCGGCTGACCGTGCCGGACCGCGACCGCGTCGATGTGCTGTGGTGGGCGTATCCGCTGGTCGGACCCGGCGAGGAGCGGCTGTTGGTGCTCGCCGCCGACGCCGGGCGGCTGCGCCGGTCCGAGCGCGCCGAGGACGTCGCCTTCGAGCGCGTCGCGCCCGGATTCGCCCTGCACACCGACTTCCCCGGCGCCGAGGAACTCGCCCGCCGGCTCCCCGAGATCCTGCCCAGCATGAGCGTCGACGAGAGCGCGCGGATCGTCGCCCAGGTTCTCGAACTCGGCTATCCCATCCTGGAGTTCAGCCAGAACGACCGGGTCCCCGTCACCCCCGACTGGGGTGTCGCCCGGCGCGCCGAGCGCCAGGCCCGTCGAGAGCGTGCCGCCCGGGCGGCCGCCCAGGGCCTCCCGCCGCCCGCCGGCCTCACCGGCGACGAGGGCGAGGACCTGGAGCACGCGGCCGTCCGCGAGCGCCTGGAATTCCTCAACGAGGTCAGCGGGAGGATCGGCACCTCGCTCGACCTGTCCCGGACCATCATCGAGGTCAGCAGGGCGGTCGTACCCCGTTTCACCGATGTCGCCGGCACCTATCTGCGCGAACAGGTCGTCGCCGGGGAGGGGTTCCAGGGGGGCGTGCCCGACACCACCACCATGTGGCACCGGGTGGCCCTGGAGCACACCGACGAGCCCGGCCGCTGGGACGACGTCGTGCCGGTCGGCGAGGCCATGCCGTTCCCCGCGCACACGCCGTTCTTCCAGTGCATGACCAGCGGTGAGCCGGTCCTGGTCCCGCGCATCAGCGTGGAGATGGGCCACGCCATCGCCTCGCAGTTCGAAAAGCGCGACATCCGGCCGCTGATCACCGGCCGCTCGATGCTGGTCGTTCCGCTCAAGGCCCGCAACGTCGTGCTGGGTTTCATGATCCTGCTGCGCCACCCCGAGCGCGAGACGTTCAACGACATGGACCGCGTCACCGGAGCCGAACTCGCCGCCCGCGCCGGCCTCGTGCTCGACAACGCGCGCATGTACACCTTCCAGGAGAGCGTCGCGGAGACCCTCCAGGACAGCATGCTGCCGCACATCCCGCCGCGCATGGCGGGCTGTGACATCGCCACCCGGTACCTGCCTGGCACCCTGCTCGGACGGGTCGGCGGCGACTGGTTCGACTCCGTGAAGCTCCCCGGCGCCCGCACCGCCCTGGTTGTCGGCGACGTCATGGGCCACGGCCTCCACTCGGCCGCGATGATGGGCCAGCTGCGGACCGCCGTCCAGACCATGGCGGCCCTGGACCTGCCGCCCGCCCAGCTCCTGCGCAACCTGGACGACCTCGCCCAGCGCCTCGGCGACGGCTACCTCGCCACCTGTCTCTACGCCGTCTACGACCCGATCGAGAGCGAACTCCACCTCGCCAACGCGGGCCACATCCCGCCCGTGCTGGTCCGTGCCGTGGACGGCCGAAGCGAACTCCTCGACCTGCCCACCGGGGCGCCCATCGGCGTCGGCGGGGTCGCCTTCGAGTCGCTGAGGGTGCGGGTGGAGCCCGGTGACCGGCTGGTGATGTGCACCGACGGACTGGTCGAGATGCGCGGCGAGGACATCGGTGTCGGCCTCGCCGCCCTCTGCGAGTCCGCCGCCCACCCGGCCGCCTCCATGGACGATGCCTGCGACACCATCGTCCGCACCCTGGCCGCGACCTTCTCGAAGACGGGCCGCGGCGACCGTAAGGACGACGTCGCCCTGCTGATGACCCGCCTCAACGGCATCGAGCCGGACGACGTCGCCGAGTGGCGGCTCGCCCTCGACCCCGCCGAGGTCCGCAGGGCCCGCGCGGCCGTCCGCGAACAGCTGCACGACTGGGGCCTGGCCCGGCTCGCCGACCCCGCCGAGCTGATGGTCAGCGAACTCGTCACCAACGCGATACGGCACTCCCACAGCCGCCCGGTCCAGCTCCGGCTGATCCGTGACGAGACCCTGCTGTGCGAGGTCGACGACGACGACCACACGCTGCCGACCCTGCTGGGCAGGGACTCCGGCGCCGAGGCCGGGCGCGGACTGCGGGTGGTCAGCACGCTGGCCCGGGAGTGGGGCAGCAGCCGTACGGCCGCCGGGAAGACCGTCTGGTTCGAACTCACCTCACGGCGCCGCTGAAGACGCACGTTCGCCGAATGCGCGGTGAAGGAGCGCGCCGGGCGCTTGTGGCCGAAACCGGCGCAGGGTAAACCGTACTGGCCCGTCACATACGGCGGCCTTCTGCGGTCACACCCCGGGGAGTTGGGCATGAGCGTGACGAGTCGGTACCGGAACGCCTGGGAGGGCTTCTGGCGTGAAGCGCCCGAGGGGACGGGAGCGGTGTTCTGGGACGCGGAACCGGGCGTCACCGCCGCCGTCCACGTCCCCCTCCTCGAGCCCCACCTCATCGACCCCGGCCTGCCGCTGGTCGACCTGGGCTGCGGCAACGGCACCCAGACCCGTTTCCTCGCCGGCCGTTTCCCGCGCGTGCTGGGCACCGACATCGCCGAGGCCGCCCTGGCGCACGCCCGGCACGCCGACCCGGCCGGACTGGCCCGCTACCGGCAGCTGGACGCGGTCGAGAAGACCGAGGCCGAGGCCCTGCACGCCGAACTCGGCGACGCCAACATCTACATGCGAGGCGTCCTGCACCAGTGCGAGCCCGACGACCGGCAGCTGCTGGCCGACGCCGTCGCCACGCTCGTCGGCGATCGCGGCCGGGCCTTCCTCGTCGAGCTCTCCGAGACCGCCCGCCCCGTCCTCGGCGGCCTCGCCCAGAGTCCGTCCGGCCCCCCTGCCAAGCTCGCCCCGATCTTCCGGCACGGCATCGCCCCCGGTGAGGTCGCCGACGGCGCGGTGCCCGAGTACCTGGAAAACGCCGGCCTCACCATCCTCGCCGGCGGCGAACTTCCCCTGATGACAACCGAGTTCACCCCCGACGGCGAGCAGATCGTGCTGCCGTCGAAGTGGCTGGTGACCGGCCGCCCGAACTGACCGCCCGAACTGACCGCCGGCCGGGCCGCCGCCGAGGGGCGGCGGCCCGCTTCCTGGCCGGTGGCCGTACGGGCGCGTAACGTGGCGCACCATGAAGATCCTCATCAGCGCCGACATGGAGGGCGCCACCGGGGTGACCTGGCCCGGCGACGTACTGCCCGGCACGCCGCAGTGGGAGCGGTGCCGGTCGATGTTCACCTCGGACGTCAACGCCGCCGTCCTCGGCTTCCTCGACGGCGGTGCCGACGAGGTCCTCATCAACGAGGCCCACTGGAGCATGCGCAACCTGCTCCTGGAGCAGCTCGACGACCGCGCCGAGATGATCACCGGCCGCCACAAGGCCCTCTCCATGGTGGAGGGCGTCCAGCACGGCGACGTCGACGGCATCGCCTTCATCGGCTACCACACCGGCGCCGGCATGGAGGGCGTCCTCGCCCACACCTATCTCGCCAACTCCATCACCGGCGTCTGGCTGAACGGCGTGCGCGCCAGTGAGGGACTGCTCAACGCCCACGTCGTCGCCGAGTACGGCGTCCCGGTCGTCCTTGTCACCGGCGACGATCTGGCCTGCGAGGACGCCCTCGGCTACGCGCCCGAGGCCCTCAAGGTCGCTGTCAAGGACCATGTGTCCAGGTACGCGGCCAAGTGCCGGACGCCCGCCAGGACGGCAGCCGACATCCGCGCCGCCGCCAGGGACGCGGCCGGGCTCGCGGTGCGCCACGAACCCGTGACCGGCGGGCCGTTCACGGTCGCCCTCGAGTTCGACGCCGAGCACCTCGCCCTCTCCGCCACCGTCGTGCCCGGGGTGCAGCGGACCGGCGAGCGGAAGGTGGCGTACACCGAGGAGACCATGTACGACGGCATCCGCACCTTCAAGGCGGTCACCACGATCGTCTCGTCCGCGGTGGAGGAGCAGTATGGCTGACGAGCAGGCGCTGGACGAGGTGGTCCGGTTCACCTCCGAGCTGATCAGGATCGACACCAGCAACTTCGGCGACGGCGCATGCCGGGAGCGGCCCGCCGCCGAGTACGCGGCCGAACAGCTGGCGGGAGCCGGTCTGGAGCCGATCCTCCTGGAGCGGACCGAGGGCCGTACCAACGTCGTCGCCCGCATCGAGGGGACGGACGCGGCCGCGGACGCGCTCCTCGTCCACGGTCACCTCGACGTGGTGCCCGCACAGGCCGCGGACTGGCGGGTCGACCCCTTCTCGGGGGAGGTCCGCGACGGGGTGGTCTGGGGCCGGGGCGCCGTCGACATGAAGAACATGGACGCGATGATCCTGGCCGTGGTGCGGGCCTGGGCCCGGGAGGGGGTACGGCCGCGCCGGGACATCGTCGTCGCGTTCACCGCCGACGAGGAGGCCAGCGCGAGGGACGGCTCAGGGTTCCTCGCCGACCACCACCCCGAGCTGTTCGAGGGCTGCACCGAGGGCGTCAGCGAGTCGGGCGCCTTCACCTTCCACGACGGCCTGGGCCGGGAGCTCTACCCCATCGCGGCGGGCGAGCGCGGCACCGGGTGGCTGAAGCTCACCGCGCACGGGCGCGCCGGACACGGCTCCAAGGTCAACAAGGAGAACGCGGTCACCCGGCTCGCCGCCGCCGTCACCCGCATCGGCGAGCACAGCTGGCCGCTCCGGCTCACCCCGACAGTCACCGCCGCCCTCACCGAACTGGCCGCCCTCTACGGCGTCGAGCCCGACCTCACCCAGGTCGACCTGCTCCTCGCCAAGCTCGGGCCGGCCGCCAAGCTGGTCGAGGCCACCGTCCGCAACAGCGCCAACCCGACCATGCTGACCGCCGGTTACAAGGTCAACGTCATCCCCGGCGAGGCCGTCGCCTATGTCGACGGACGCCATCTGCACGGCACCGAGGAGGAGTTCCGCGACACTCTGGACCGGCTCACCGGACCCGACGTCGACTGGGAGTTCCACCACCGCGAGGTCGCCCTCCAGGCACCCCTCGACTCGCCGACGTACGCCCGGATGCGCGCCGCCGTCGAGAAGTTCGCGCCCGAAGGGCATGTGGTGCCCTACTGCATGTCGGGCGGCACCGACGCCAAGCAGTTCTCCCGGCTCGGCATCACCGGCTACGGTTTCACACCGCTCCGGCTGCCCGAGGGCTACGACTACCAGGCCATGTTCCACGGCGTGGACGAACGCGTCCCCGTCGAGGCCCTGCACTTCGGCGTCCGGGTCCTGGACCGCTTCCTGCGCACGGCATAGGAGACATCGTGGAGACGAAGCCGTACGGCTCCTGGCCCTCGCCCATCGACGCGGCCCTGGCCGCGTCGCACGACGGCAGCCCCGAATGGGTGGGCTTCGTCGGCGGCGAGACCTGGTGGACCGAACCCCGCCCGCGGGAGGGCGGGCGCCGGACCCTGGTGCGCGGCAGCACCCGGGAGTCCGTGCTGCCCGCGCCGTGGAACGTCCGCAGCCGGGTCATCGAGTACGGCGGGCAGCCCTGGGCCGGTGCGGTGCCCGCGGCCGGCGGTGAACCGCTGCTGGTCTTCGTCCACTTCGACGACCAGCGCCTGTACCGGTACGAGGCGGGCGCCGAGCCCCGCCCGCTGACGCCGCCCGGGCTCCGGTTCGCCGAACCGCGGTTGCTGCCGGAGCGGGGCGAGGTCTGGTGCGTCCTTGAGGAGTTCACCGGTGACGGCCCCGGCGACGTGCGGCGGGTGATCGCCGCAGTCCCGCTGGACGGGTCGGCCGCCGAGGACCGGGCCGCCGTACGCGAACTCATCGGCGACCGGCACCGGTTCGTGACCGGTCCGCGTCTGTCGCCCGACGGGCGGCGAGCCGCCTGGCTCGCCTGGGACCATCCGCGGATGCCGTGGGACGGCACGGAGCTGCTGGTCGGCGAGGTCGGCGACGACGGCGCGCTGCACGCCGTCCGCACGGTCGCGGGCGGCCCCGAGGAGTCGGTCGCGCAGGCCGAGTGGTCGAAGGACGGCCGGCTGCTGTACGCGAGCGACCGCAGCGGCTGGTGGAACCTCTACCGCGACGGCACCCCGCTCTGCCCGCGCGAGGAGGAGTTCGCCGGGCCGCTCTGGAAGCTCGGCCAGCGCTGGTTCGCCCCCCTGGACAGCGGGCTGATCGCCGTCGTGCACGGCCGGGGGTCTACCAGACTCGGGATACTCGACCCGGAATCCGGCGAACTCGTCGACGCCGCCGGTCCCTGGACCGAGTTCGCCCCCACCCTCGCGGCGCACGGGACCCGTGTCGTGGCGGTCGGCGCGAGCCCGCGCACCGCGTACGAGGTGATCGAACTCGACACCGCGAGCGGCCGTGCCCGGGTCGTCGGCGCCGCGCACCGGGATCCGGTCGACCCCGCCCACTACCCCGAGCCGCGGGTCCGCACCTTCACCGGCCCGGGCGGCCGCGAGGTGCACGCCCACATCTACCCGCCCCACCATCCCGGCCACACCGCCCCCGAGGGCGAGCTGCCACCGTACGTCGTCTGGGCCCACGGCGGTCCCACCAGCCGGGCGCCCCTCGTTCTCGACCTGGCGATCGGCTACTTCACCTCCCGTGGCATCGGGGTCGCCGAGGTCAACTACGGAGGCTCCACCGGGTACGGACGGGAGTACCGCAACCGGCTGCGCGAGCAGTGGGGCGTGGTCGACGTGGAGGACTGCGCGGCCGTCGCCCTCGCCCTCGCCGAGGAGGGCACCGCCGACCGCGCCAGGCTGGCGATCCGGGGCGGCAGCGCCGGCGGCTGGACCGCCGCGGCCTCACTGACCGGCACCGACGTCTACGCCTGCGGCACCATCGCCTACCCCATCCTCGACCTCACCGGCTGGGGCACGGGGGAGACCCACGACTTCGAGTCCCGGTACCTGGAGTCACTGATCGGGCCGCTGGCCGAGGTCCCCGAGCGGTACGCGGAACGCTCGCCCAGCGAGCACGCCGACCGGCTCAGCGCGCCCTTCCTGCTGCTCCAGGGCCTGGACGACGTGATCTGCCCGCCCGTGCAGTGCGAACGCTTCCTCGCGAGCCTCGACGGACGGCGGGTGCCGCACGCGTACCTCACCTTCCCCGGCGAGGGCCACGGCTTCCGCCGCGCCGAGACCATGGTGCGCGCCCTGGAGGCCGAACTCGCCCTGTATGCCCAGGTGTTCGGGCTGAGCGTGTCCGGCATCCCCGAGTTGGAGCTGGTGAAGTGAGAGAGCTGGTACGGCCGTCGAGACTCGCCCCCGGAGCCCGGGTCGCCGTGGTGGCGCCGAGCGGGCCGGTGCTGGAGGAGCGGCTCCAGGCGGGCCTCGACATCCTGCGCGGCTGGGATCTCGACCCGGTGGTGGCGCCCCATGTGCTAGCCGAGGGGGGCGAGTTGGGGTACCTCGCGGGCTCCGACGCCGACCGGGCCGCCGATCTCCAGCGGGCCTGGTGCGACCCGACCGTGTCCGCCGTGCTCTGCGCGCGCGGTGGCTACGGCGCCCAGCGCCTGGTGGACCTGCTCGACTGGGGGGCGATGCGGGCCGCCGGGCCGAAGGTGTTCGTCGGCTTCAGCGACGCGACCGTGCTGCACGAGGCGTTCGCCGTCCGGCTCGGGCTCGCCACCCTGTACGGGCCGGTGGCCGCGGGCGCCGACTTCGTCAAGAGCACCGAGGCGCAGGAGCACCTGCGGGCCACCCTGTTCGCCCCGGAGACGGTCCGCACCGTCACCGGCCGGGGCCGCTCCCTGGTGCCCGGCCGGGCCCGGGGTGTCACGGTCGGCGGGTGCCTGCGCCTGCTCGCGACCGGCATCGGCACCCCGCACACCCACCCCGGCGCGCGCGGCGGGCTGCTCCTGCTGGAGGACGTGGGCGAGCAGCCGTACAGCCTCGACCGGAGCATCACCCAGCTGCTGCGGTCCGGCCGGCTCGACGGCGTGGCCGGGATCCTGCTCGGGTCCTGGGACCGGTGCGGGCCGTACGAGGGGGTGCGGGCGGTGCTCGCCGACCGGCTCGGCGGGCTCGGGGTACCGGTGGTGGAGGAGTTCGGCTTCGGGCACTGCGAGTCGGCCCTGACCGTGCCGCTCGGCGTGGCCGCGGATCTGGACGCGGACGCAGGCACACTCACCCTGGTGGAACCGGCGCTGCGGTGACGCCGTGGCCGGCCTTGCATAGGGTGGCCGGATGCCGCACATCGCTTCCCGTCATCTCGCCGAGGGCCCTCGCGTGGGCATCCGCCACTACAGCTACGAGGACGGCGCCGAGTTCATCGCCCGGGCCCGGGAGAGCAAGGACCTCCACCAGCCGTGGCTGTTCCCGCCCACCACGGACGCCGCCTACGCCGGCTACGCGGGCCGGCTGATCGAGGACCGCACCAAGGCCGGGTTCCTGGTCTGTGAGAAGGACGGAGCGGAGCACGGCGGGGCGATCGCCGGGTTCATCAACATCAACAACATCGTCGAGGGCGGCTTCCAGTGCGGTGCCCTCGGCTACGGGGTGTTCGCGCACGCGGCCGGGCGCGGGCTGATGCGGGAGGCGATGGGGCTGGTCGTGGACCACGCCTTCGGACCGATGCGGCTGCACCGGCTGGAGATCAACGTCCAGCCCGGCAACGCCGCCTCCATCGCGCTCGCGCGCGGCGCCGGGTTCCGGCTGGAGGGCTTCTCACCCAAGATGATCTACATCGACGGGGCCTGGCGCGACCACGAGCGGTGGGCGATCACCGCCGAGATGCGCTGACCGAGCCACCGGAGCGGCCTTTGCGGAATCCTGACCGGCAGCTCCCCTGGTCAGCTCGCCCCGTGCCCGGTTCCATGGCGATCGTGACGAGGATCCGACGTGAGGTACTGAACCTGCCCGCGGCGGAGCTGGGCCCGGACAACCCGCTCCCCCCGCTCCGCCCCCTCGACGACGGGGGCACCGCTCACGCCTTTGGGGCGGTGGGGGACCACCGGGTCGACGAACGCGACCGGGAGGACCTGCCCGCGGACATGGCCCGGCAGATCGGCTACGAGCCGCTGCGCAGCCTGCTGCCGGTACGGATCCGCGACGGCTACGGCAGAACCCGCGCACCCCGTGCCCTCGACGCGCTCGTGATCGAGAACGACCGGCTGCGCGCCACCGTCCTGCCCGGCCTGGGCGGCCGTGTCGCCTCCCTCGTCCAGCTGCCCACCGGCCGTGAACTCCTCTACCGCAACCCGGTGTTCCAGCCGGCCAACTTCGCCCTCAACGGTGCCTGGTACGCCGGTGGCATCGAATGGAACATCGGTGCCACCGGCCACACCACGCTCTCCTGCGCCCCGCTGCACGCGGCCCGGGTCCCCGCCCCCGACGGCGGTGAGATGCTCCGGCTGTGGGAGTGGGAGCGGCTGCGCGACCTGCCCTTCCAGGTCGACCTGTGGCTGCCGGACGGCTCCGACTTCCTGTACGTCGGCGTCCGCGTCCGCAATCCGCACGAACGCCCGGCGCCGCTGTACTGGTGGTCCAACACGGCTGTTCCGGAGGACCGCCGGGTCGTGGTGCCGGCCGCGGAGGCCTGGGAGTTCGGACCGGACCGCAGGCTGCGCCGGGTGCCCGTTCCGCCGTACGACACCCCGCACCCGTACGCCACCGACTACTTCTACGACCTGCCGGACGGCCGGCGCCGCTGGATCGCCGCGCTGGACGCGGCCGGGCACGGGCTGGTGCAGACCTCGACCGACGGACTGCGCGGCCGGAAGCTGTTCGTGTGGGGCTCGGGCCCCGGCGGCAGGCGCTGGCAGGAATGGCTCGGCGGGCCCGGTACCGGCGGCTACCGCGAGATCCAGGCCGGGCCGGCCCGCACCCAGCTGGAGCACGTCCGGCTGGAGGCGGAGAGCGAGGTCTCCTGGCTGGAGGCGTACGGACCGCTGTCCGTGGCGCCGGGGACGGCGGCGGACCCGGTCACGCAGAGGGTCGAGGCGAGGCTGGCGGACGCCCTGCCCCGCGGCGCGCTCGACGCCGCGTACGCGGCCTGGCAGCCGTGTGCCGACACCGCACCCGGCGAGATCCTCGCGACCGGTTCCGGCTGGGGCGCCCTCGAAGTCCTGCGCACCGACTGGAAGCTGCCCGGCACGCCGTTCCCGGAGTCGACGCTCGGCGAGGAGCAGCGGCCCTGGCGGGAGCTGCTGCACACCGGCACGCTGCCCGAACCCCGTCGGGTCCGGCCGCCGGGCCCCACCCTGGTCGCCCCGCACTGGCGGGACATGCTGGAGACGGCCCCCGCGACCCCGCACACCGAGTACCACCTCGGCGTCGCCCAGTGGCACGCCGGCGACCGGGCCCAGGCCGTCCGCAGCTGGGAGCGGGCCCTCCGGCTCGCACCGTCCCTGTGGCCGCTGCTGCGCTGTCTCGCCGTCGCCGACCAGGAGTACGGGCACCACGAGCGGGCCGCCGAACGGTACGCCGACGCCTTCGACGACCTGAGCCGGGAGCGCCGCGACGACGGCGAGGCCTGGACGGCGGCGGCCGCCGCGCTCGGCCGCGAGGCACTCGAAGCGCTGCTGCGGGTGCGCCGGGCCGCGGACGCGCGCACCGTCTGGGAGGCCCTGCCCCCGGCCGTCCGGGAGCGCGGCCGGTTCCGGCTCCTCCAGGCGGAGCTGCTGCTCGCCGAGGGGCGGCGGGCCGCGGCCCGGGCCGTGTTCGAGGACGGGTTCGAGGTCGCCGACCTGCGGGAAGGGGCCGAAACCGTCGACCGGTTGTGGGCGCGGCTCGGTGACGGGCCGCTGCCCGGCCGCTACGACTTCCGGATGCGGCCGGGCAACCCCTGATCAGGCAGGGTGCTGATCGACGTACTCGAAGACCGAGCCGTCGGGATGCATCGCGAGCAGGTTGCGGCCGGCCGGGGTGGGCACCGGCCCTGCGAGGATGCGGGCGCCCAGGTCGTCCAGCAGCCGGTGGGCCGCCTCGACGTCCTGCACCGCGATCGTCGCGGTCACCTTGCGCAGCACCTCCAGCTCCGCCTCCGGGCCGCTCATCAGGAGGAAGGAGCCGACCGCGGCGACCTGGACGCCCCCGCGTTCGAAACGCAGGGCTCTGCCCCCGGAGAGGCGTTCGTAGAACGGGATCGCGGTTTCGAGGTCGTCGACGCAGATGCGCAGGGAGGCGCCCAGAATCTCCATGCGACGAGCCTAGTTGGCGCCGGGCGGGAAGAGGCCACCTCCGGTGATCTCCTGTTACGGCTTTTCCCGTCCGGGTACCCGGAGCGCATGGAACATCTGGATCATCTCGAACATCTGGACAAGGACCTCGTCGACGAACTGGCACAGGTCGCACGCGAGACCGTACGGGATGAGCTCCGCGAGCAGGGCCGCAAGCGGCGGCGCACCGCCCTGCTCTACGGCGCCTCCGGTGCGGTCGCCCTGTACGCCGGCGCGGCGGTGTCGGCCGCCGTGGGCCTGGCGCTGGCGACCGTGCTGCCGGGGTGGGCCGCGGCGCTGGTCACCGCCGCACTCCTGGGCGCGGTCGCCGCGCTGCTGCGGAAGGCCGCCCGGCCCAGCCACCCGCACGCTCCCCGCCGGGTCATCGGCGGCAGCGCCCCCGCGGGGCCGCCCGGTGGGCTGGGTCTGCCGTACCCGCCCGTGCCGGCGCAGCCGCCGGTACCGCCGATCACGCCGGTCACCCCGGTCACGCCCGACGCCGGCCCGGACGCACCGCGCCGTCCGGTCTGAGGCCCGGCACCCCCGCCGTGTGGCGGGCCGCGCACGCGCGCGGCCGGCCGCACGGCTCGGCGTGCGGCGGGCGGGGCGCTCTCGGCGGGCGGCGTTTGACGGTCCCGCCTACGGTTACGTGGGAAGCCTCGGAACCCGGACGCGTTCCCGGAGGCGCACCGTGAGCCGCCGACCCCGGACCGTGACCGCCTGTACCGGGTCCGCCGGAGCCGTCGAAAGCCTCCGGAACCGCTACGGACACTCCCTCCGAAGGAGTCTCATGAACACCGCCGAACTCGTCGAACTCGCCCAGCAGTTGCGTGTGGACAGCGTGCGGGCGGCCGCCGCGGCAGAGTCCGGGCATCCGACCTCGTCGATGTCCGCCGCCGACCTGATGGCCGTCCTGCTGGCCCGCCATCTGCGTTACGACTTCGACCGGCCCGCCCACCCCGGCAACGACCGCCTCATCCTCTCCAAGGGGCACGCCTCACCCCTGCTGTACGCCGCGTACAAGGCGGTCGGCGCCATCGACGACGCCGAACTGCTCACCTTCCGCAAGCTCGGCTCCCACCTGGAGGGGCACCCCACCCCGCGCCGGCTGCCCTGGGTCGAGACCGCCACCGGCTCCCTCGGCCAGGGCCTGCCGGTCGGCGTCGGCATCGCGCTGTCGGGGAAGCGGCTGGAGCACGGCCCCTACCGGGTCTGGGTACTGTGCGGGGACAGCGAGATGGCCGAGGGCTCCGTGTGGGAGGCCGCCGAGCACGCCGGGTACGAGCATCTCGACAACCTCATCGCGATCGTCGACGTCAACCGGCTGGGCCAGCGCGGACCCACCCGGCACGGCCACGACCTGGACGCCTACGCCCGCCGTTTCCAGGCCTTCGGCTGGCACACCGTGGAGGTCGACGGCCATGACGTGGACGCCGTCGACCGCGCCTGCGCCGAGGCCACGGCCACCGCGGGACAGCCCACCGCGATCCTCGCCCGCACCCGCAAGGGCCGGGGCGTCGCCGCCGTCGAGGACCGTGAGGGCATGCACGGCAAGCCGCTGCCGGACCCCGAGGAGGCCATCGCCGAACTGGGCGGGATGCGGGACCTCCGCCTCCATGTGCAGGAGCCTCCGGCGGCCCGCGCCCTGCACTCCGTGCCCACCGGCGCGCTCGAACTGCCCCGCTACGAGGAGGGGGACGAGGTCCCCACCCGCGACGCCTTCGGCAAGGCGCTGGCCGCGCTCGGCACCGCCCGCGCCGACGTCGTCGCGCTGGACGGCGAGGTCGGCGACTCCACCCGTACCGAGTTCTTCGGTAAGGAACACCCCGACCGCTACTTCGAGTTCTACATCGCGGAACAGCAGCTCGTGGCGGGCGCGGTCGGCATGGCCGTCCGCGGCTGGGTGCCCTACGCGGCCACCTTCGCCGCCTTCCTCACCCGGGCCCACGACTTCGTCCGCATGGCCGCGATCAGCGGCAGCGGGATCAACCTGGTCGGCTCGCACGCGGGTGTCGCCATCGGCCAGGACGGGCCCTCCCAGATGGGCCTGGAGGACCTGGCGATGTTCCGCTCGCTGTACGGCTCGACCGTGCTCTACCCCTGTGACGCCAACCAGACCGCCAAGCTCGTCGCGACCATGGCCGGGCTGGAGGGCATCCGCTACCTGCGCACCTCGCGCGGCGCGCACCCGGTGATCTACGGACCGGACGAGGAGTTCCCGGTGGGCGGATCCAAGGTGCTGCGCTCCTCCGACGCGGACCGGCTGACCGTGGTCGCCGCCGGGGTCACCCTGCACGAGGCGCTGAAGGCCGCCGACGCGCTCGCCGAGGACGGCATCCGGATCCGGGTCGTCGACCTGTACTCCGTCAAGCCCGTCGACCGGCAGACCCTGCGCCTGGCCGCCGAGGAGACCGGCTGTCTGCTCACCGTCGAGGACCACCACGAGGAGGGCGGGCTCGGCGACGCGGTCGCCGAGGCCTTCGCGGACGGCCGGCCGGTACCGCGCCTGGTACGGCTCGCCGTGCGGACCATGCCCGGCTCGGCCGCGCCCGACCAGCAGCTGCACGCGGCGGGCATCGACGCCGAGGCCATCGCGACGGCCGGCCGGATGCTGGTCGAAGAGGCGGTCGTGCGATGACCGGCGGCGCCGCGGCGGTGGTGGCGCCGACGGCCCGGCGCGGACCGCGACGTGAGGAGGGCCCATGACCCGACAGAGCGGACTCCGGTACGTCTACGCCCTCTGCCGCCCCTTCGCGGCGGCCCTGCAGGCCGAGCTCACCGGCGTGGCCGGCGCCCCGCCCGGGCTGCTCAGGCACCACGGCCTGGTCGCCGTCGTCAGCACGGTCCCCGAGGGCGACTTCGGCGAGGCGCCCCTGCGGGACCACCTGGCGGACCGCGACTGGCTGGCCGCGACCACCCGCGCCCACCAGGGCGTGGTCTGCGCGCTCAGCACGGTCACCACCCCGCTGCCGCTGCGGCCCGCCACGGTCTTCCCCGACGACAGCGCCGTACGGACCATGATGGAGACCCACGAGGCCGACATCCTGCACACCCTCGACCGGCTCGACGGCATGGTCGAATGGGGCGTCACGCTGTACGCCGACCCGCCCGAGGCGGCGCCCGCCGCGGAATTCGCCCGCACCCTGCACGAGCGGCTCTCCCGGCAGGCCGCGGATGTCCGGCTGCATCCCGCGCCGAGCGCGGTGCCGGCCGGTGTTCCGGAAGGGCATCTGCTGAACGCCGCCTACTTGGTGGCGCGCGCGGACTGCGAGGGATTCGTGGAACTGGTGGACCGCTGGAAGGACCAGGAACCGGGCGTGCGTGTGGAACTCGGCGGCCCCTGGGCGGCCTACTCGTTCACCGGCGACTTCACCAAGGCCTTCGCGAAGACCTGAGGAGACCGCTCCCGCGGCCCGAGGCCGAGAACTTGGCCTCGGGCCGCGGGAGCGGACTCACTTGCGGCAGAGGATCTCGCCGTGCAGGACGGTGAACCAGCCGTCGTCCTGGACCGCCCACTCCCGCCAGGCCCCGGCGACGGCCCGCAGCTCCCCGGCGGTCGCGTGGCCGCCCTCCGTGGCCCGCTCGGCGTAGGCGGAGGCGACCGTGCGGTCGGCCCACAGCCCGCCCCACCACGCCCGCTCCTCGGCCGTGCTGTACGTCCAGGTGCCGGAGGTGGCGGTGATGTCGGTCAGTCCCGCGGCCAGCGCCCAGGACTTCAGCCGCCGTCCGGCGTCCGGTTCACCCCCGTTGGCCCGGGCCACCCGCCGGTACAGCTCCAGCCAGTCGTCCAGGCCCGGCACCGCCGGGTACCAGGTCATCGCCGCGTAGTCCGAGTCCCGTACGGCGATGAAGCCGCCGGGCTTGGTGACCCGGCGCATCTCGCGGAGCGCCTGCACGGGGTCGCCCACGTGCTGGAGCACCTGATGGGCGTGGACCACGCAGAAGGTGTCGTCCGGGTAGTCCAGAGCGTGCACGTCGGCGACCGTGAAGTCCACGTTCGTCAGCCCGCGTCCGGCGGCGGTCCGCCGGGCCTGCTCCAGGATGCCCGGCGCGTGGTCGGCGCCGGTGACCCGGCCGTCCGGGACCAGTTCCGCCAGGTCCGCGGTGATCGTGCCGGGGCCGCAGCCGATGTCCAGGATCCGCATGTGGGGCTTGAGCGAACCGAGCAGATAGGCCGCGGAGTTGGCGGCGGTGCGCCAGGTGTGGGAACGCAGCACCGACTCGTGGTGCCCGTGCGTGTAGACGGCGGTCTCCTGCGGTTTCGACATGGCTCAGCCCCTTCGCTTCACACCAGGCGGACGGGGCCGGACGGCCCCGTCCCGCGGTGTCCGCCACGCTACGCCCGCATGCCGAATGATGAGACCCGCGTTCTACTATGTGGACTGACGTCCAGTCAGTGCGGACGGTAGACGGTCAGTGCCGCAGGCAGCTTGTCGATCGTCACCTCGCCCTTCACGTCGGTGACCTCACCGTCGTACGCGAGCGGGGTGCCGGTCTTGAGACCGGTCAGACGCAGTCGGCTCACCCGTACCTCCGCGTGCGCGGGGGAGCGGCTCAACGCGCCAGCGACGGCGGCCGAGAGCAGGCGCAGCGCGGGATGCCGGCCGCCGTGCACCACCCGCACGTCCAGCTGCCCGTCCGCCAGGTCGGTACGGCGGCCCGGCGTCAGGCCCATCCGGTGGTAGACGCAGTTGCCGACGAACAGCAGCCACAACGGGTGGGCCGAACCGCCGAGTTCGACCTCCAGCGGATGCTGGTCGGTGCGCAGCACGCGCAGCGCCGCCAGCACCTCGGCGGGCCGGCCGCCGATGCGGTGCGCCCAGCGCTCCCGCTCGCGCACCAGCTCCGGATACACCCCGAGGCTCAGCGTGTTGAGGAAGATGCCCTCCTTGCCCTCGCAGGCGAAACGGCCGACGTCCACCCGGACCGCCTCGCCGTCGCGCACCGCACGGCCCAGGCCCCGACCCCCCTCCACGGTCAGGTCATAGGCGAAGTGGTTGAGGGTGCCGCCGGGCAGCACCGCGAGCGGCAGGCCGTGCCGCAGCGCGATCCGGGCGGCCACGTTCACGGTGCCGTCGCCGCCGCACACCCCGAGCGCCTGCGCCCGCAGCGCCGCCTTCTCCAACTCGGCCCGCACCTCGGCCGGCTCGCACTCCACCAGTTCGGCCTTCGGCAACTCGTCGTGCAGCGCCCGGACCCGGTCGGAACTGCCCGAAGCCCGGTTGGCCACCACCACCAGCCCCTCCCCGTCGGGCAGCGCCGGAGCCTCGGCCCGGGGCTTGGGCGGCGGCCCGATCTGGCCCCGGGTCGGCACCAGCCGGCGCACGACGAACGCGGCACCCACACCCAGGGCCGCCCCCGCCAGCACATCGCTCGGGAAGTGCACGCCCGTATAGACGCGGGACATCGCGACGGAGAACGCCACCGGCGCCACCACCGCGCCCCATCCCGGGGACTCCAGGGCGACCCCGGCCGCGAACGCCGCCGCCGACGCGGCGTGACCGGACGGGAACGAGGTGGTGATCGGCTGCCGCTTCAGGTGCCGTACCGCGGGCACCGGGTCCAGAACCGGCCGGGACCGGCGCACCGAGCGCTTGCCGAGGGTGTTGATGGTCAGGGAGGCCAGGCTGAGCGACGCCAGGCCGCGGACGGCGGCCCGCCGCGCCCGGGGGGTGCGGGACGCCGCCACCCCGGCCGCCGCCGCGAACCACAGCAGGCCGTGGTTGGCGCCGCGGCTCAGCCGGGGGAGCACCGGCTCGGCGAACGGCCAGTTCCGCTCGGCCGCCACCTGGAACAGCCTCAGGTCGAGAGCGAGCAGCCGGTCGCGCAGCGCGTGCCGGCCGGGCTTCAGGACGGTCAGGTCAACATCTGGGCTCATGCGGGTCCGGTTACCCTGAAGTGGCTGTTTCGTGCCGGTACCCGGTGCGGTCGAGTGAGAGGACCCCTGGATGCGCCTGCTCCTCATACGTCATGGGCAGACCCCGACCAACGTCGACTTCCTGCTCGACACCGCCGTGCCGGGCCCCGGTCTGACCACGCTCGGCCGGCAGCAGGCGGCGGCCCTGCCCGAGGCCCTGGCCGACGAGGACATCGAGGCCCTCTACGTCTCCACCCTGACCCGCACCCAGCTCACCGCCGCGCCGCTGGCAGCGGCCCGCGGTCTCGTGCCCCTCGTCCGCGACGGCGTCCGCGAGGTCTCCGCCGGCGACCTGGAGCTGCTGCCGGGCCACTCCGAGCGCGGCCAGGAGTACATGCGGACCGTGTTCGCCTGGGCGGCCGGCGACACCGCGCTGCGCATGCCCGGCGGGGAGACCGGGAGCGAGACGCTGGCCCGCTACGACGCGGTGATCGCGGAGGCCGCGGCGAGCGGCGCCGGGACGGTGGCCGTGGTCAGCCACGGCGCCGCGATCCGGCTGTGGGCGGCGGCCCGCGCCGACAACGTCGACGTGGCCTTCGCCGCAGCCCGCCCCCTCGGCAACACCGGCGTGGTCGTCCTGGAGGGCTCCCCGGCCGACGTCTGGAAGGCGGTGTCCTGGGAGGGCTCGGTCGTGGAGGCGACGGGGGAGAGCGGGCCGGCGGGGGAGCCGGTGCCGTCCAGCGCCCAGTGACTTGCGTCACTGGGGGCGGATGTCCTCGGCCTCGGGCCCGGTGGGGGTTGCCGCGCCCGCTGACGAGGACGTCGCACAGATAACGGTTTGCCCCCGGCCAGGGGCGCCGCGCAGAATCCCTGACCATGGGACATCTGGAAGCCGCGCACCTCGAGTACTACCTCCCCGACGGGAGGGCGCTGCTCGGCGATGTCTCCTTCCGGGTCGGCGAGGGTGCCGCGGTCGCCCTCGTCGGACCCAACGGCGCCGGCAAGACCACCCTGCTGCGGCTGATCTCCGGCGAGCTGAAGCCGCACGGCGGCACCGTGACCGTGAGCGGCGGCCTCGGCGTGATGCGCCAGTTCGTGGGCTCCGTACGCGACGAGACCACCGTGCGTGACCTGCTGGTCTCGGTGGCACCCCCCGGCATCCGGGACGCCGCGTGTGCCGTGGACCGGGCCGAGCACGGCATCATGACCGTCGACGACGAAGCCGCCCAGCTCCGCTATGCGCAGGCACTGGCCGACTGGGCCGAGGTGCGCGGCTACGAGCACGAGACGCTCTGGGACATGTGCACGATGGCCGCGCTCGGCGTGCCCTACGACAAGGCCCAGTTCCGGCAGGTGCGCACCCTCTCCGGCGGCGAGCAGAAGCGGCTGGTCCTCGAGGCCCTGTTCCGCGGCACCGACGAGGTGCTGCTGCTCGACGAGCCGGACAACTACCTCGACGTCCCCGGCAAGCGCTGGCTGGAGGCACAGCTGGGGGAGACCCGTAAGACGGTCCTGTTCGTCTCCCACGACCGGGAACTCCTCGCCCGCGCCGCCGAGAAGATCGTCTCCGTGGAACCCTCGCCGACCGGCGCCGACGCCTGGGTGCACGGCGGCGGCTTCGCCACCTACCACGACGCCCGGCGCGAACGCTTCGCCCGCTTCGAGGAACTGCGCCGCCGCTGGGACGAGAAGCACGCCCAGCTGAAGAAGCTGGTGCTGAACCTCCGTCAGGCGGCCGCCGTCTCCCATGAGATGGCGTCCCGGTACGCGGCGGCACAGACCCGGCTGCGCAAGTTCGAGGAGGCCGGGCCGCCTCCGGAGCCGCCGCGCGACCAGGACATCAGGATGCGGCTGCGCGGCGGCCGTACCGGCGTGCGGGCCGTGACCTGCGCGGGCCTCGAACTCACCGGCCTGATGAAACCCTTCGACCTGGAGGTCTTCTACGGCGAACGGGTCGCCGTCCTCGGCTCCAACGGCTCCGGCAAGTCGCACTTCCTGCGGCTGCTGGCCGGGGAGGAGGTGGCGCACACCGGTCAGTGGAAGCTGGGTGCGCGGGTGGTGCCCGGGCACTTCGCCCAGACCCATGCCCACCCCGAGCTGCAGGGCCGTACCCTCCTCGACATCCTGTGGACGGAACACTCCCAGGACCGCGGCGCCGCGATGTCCCGGTTGCGCCGCTACGAGCTGACCCACCAGGCCGAACAGACCTTCGAGCGGCTCTCCGGCGGCCAGCAGGCCCGGTTCCAGATCCTCCTGCTGGAGCTGGAGGGTGTGACGGCGCTGTTGCTCGACGAGCCGACCGACAACCTCGACCTGGAGTCCGCGGAAGCCCTCCAGGAGGGGCTGGAGGCCTTCGAGGGCACGGTGCTCGCCGTGACCCACGACCGCTGGTTCGCCCGTGCCTTCGACCGCTACCTGGTCTTCGGTACCGACGGCCGGGTCCGGGAGACCCCGGAGCCGGTCTGGGACGAGCGCCGGGTGGAGCGCGCCCGCTAGACAGGCCCGGCGGCCCGGACCTTCGTACAGTGGAGGCAGGGATCCGGACCGCCGGTACGGACACGACGAGCGGGGTACCACCATGACCGGAGTCGACCCCAGCCGACTGGACGACCAGCAGCTCATGAAGGAGCTGGAGACCATCCACCGGACGCGCCACGACACGCTGCTGCACGGCTCCAACGACGCACTGCGCGCCCACAACGAGCGCATGGCCCAGCTGGAGGGCGAGTACCTGCGCCGCAACCCGCGCCGCATCGTCGCCGCCGGCCGCACCCGCGAGGGCGCCCGGGAGCGCAACTGCGCGGAGACGACGTCACCGCGCGCCTCCGCGAGCTGACCCGCCTCCTCGGCCTCAGGCCTTGCCGACCGCGGTGAGGAGGGCCTCGCAGAACGCCTTGAGGTCGTCCGGCTTACGGCTGGTGACCAGCGTGTTCGGACCGGCCGCGCAGACCTGGACCTGCTCGTCGACCCAGGTGCCGCCGGCATTGCCGATGTCGGTCCGCAGGCTCGGCCACGAGGTCAGGGTCCGGCCGCGCACGACTCCGGCCTCGACGAGCGTCCAGGGCGCGTGACAGATCGCGGCGACCGGCCTGCCCGCCTCGAAGAAACCCTTCACGAACGCCACGGCCCTGTCGTCCGTCCGCAGGATGTCCGGGTTGGCGACCCCGCCGGGCAGCACCAGCGCCCCGAACGAGTCAGCCGAGGTGTCCTTGACCACCTCGTCCACGGGGAACGTGTCCGCCTTGTCGAGGTGGTCGAAGCCCTGGACCCGCCCCGGCTCCGTCGACACGAGCACCGGCTCGTGCCCGGCGTCGGAGACCGCCTTCCACGGCTCGGTCAGCTCCACCTGCTCGACGCCCTCGGGCGCGGTCAGAAACGCGATACGCATGATGTTCGCTCCTTGCTCTGTCGCTCTGTCGCTCTGTCGACTTCCCGCCCGGTGTCGCGGTTCACTCCCCGCCGGCCACGGCCTCGGCCAGCTCCAGCAGGTTGCGGTAGCGCGTCGAACGCGGCAACCGGGACACCCGGTGGACCAGGGCGTCGGGGGCGTCGCCCCGGCGCAGCACCCGCACCAGCTCGCTCGGCTGCGCCGGGAAGTCGTGGCGGGTCAGGGAGCGGGCCAGTTCCAGCCGCAGGCTCGCCGGTGACGGCCGCTCGCTGCCCCACGGCAGCATCGGGGCGCGGTACATCTCCGGGTCGTCCTCGGCGGGCGGCTCCGGGTCGCTCCATTCCTCGGTGCGGGTCGGATGCCGGGACCTGAGCAGGCCCCGCAGTTCGTGCTTCATCTCGTCGTCCCGGTGAACACTCAGCCGGTCGCTGCCTCGCTGCATGTCTCCCTCCAGGTGGCTCGGGGTGCGCCGGACGCGTACCCGAGGGCAACGGGCCGACACGCCGGACTCGGCCCGAGCCGTCACCCGAACGAGTCGGCGTGTCGCGCGAATGGGGGTCGGCCGCGCGCGGCCCCGCGTGTCGCGGGCTGTGATGGCTGCGGGGGCACCAGCCGCGTGTCCCCGGAGTCGTAAGTTCCGAGGAGCCACCCCATGCGCCGTACCGCTCGCGCCCTGTCCGTCACCGTCCTGGCGGGTGCCGCGTTCGGCCTCGCCGGTACGGCCTCCGCGGCCGGCCCCGCCGCCGAGCCCAGCCCCGGCGTGGCGTGGCCCGGGACCACCGTCTCCGGGACCTGCGGGCCCGCCGGGGCGAACTGTCCGGCCGACGGCGGGGCGGTCCAGGGGGAGGAAGGCGGGGTGCCCCACGGAAACGGCCCCGTGGTGGCCGGTGAGGACGGCGCGGTCTCCCTGGGGGATGACGGCACGGCATCCCGCCTCGACGACGGCGCGGTGGCCCCGCGCGGCGACGACGGCGCGGTGGCCCCGCGCGGCGACGACTCCACCGTGCCCTGGGGCGACAGCGGCGCGGGCGCACGGGGCGAGGACGACGGCACGGCTGCCCGCGGTGACACGGGTACGGGCGGGCGGGGTGACACGGGTACGGGCGGGCGGGGTGACACGGGTACGGGCGGGCGCGGTGACGACGCCACGGGTTCTCGTGGTGACGTGGGCGGCGGGCGCGAGTGCGCCTCCTCCGATTCCTCCCGTTCCTCGCGTTCCTCCGGCTCCGGCCACTGCGCCGACGACGCGCCGACGGTGGAGCACGGGGTGGAGGCCGGGGCGGGCGGCACCTTCACGGACTCGGTTCCCGCACTGGTCGCGGGCGCCGTGCTGATCGCGGCCGCGGGCGCCGGCGCGGTGTACCGGCTGTCCGGCGTGAGGTCACGCGCGGACGGATGAGACGGCCGCCGGCGGGTACCCGGGGCGACCGCTCCGGCACCGTACGGGCCACCCGACGAGGAGCACGGCCCGGCCCGGACGGCACACGGCACCACGGACTGCGCGGAGGCGGACATGCGGCGGACGGATCCCGAGGGCCGGAGGCCGGCCCGGGACACGCCCGCGCGGGGCCACGGACCCGTACGGTACGGGCCGCCGCTGCCCGACGACGGGCTGCCCGTCCTGCCCGAACTCTCCGCCGCGCTGGCCGCCGCCGCGAGCCGTGGCGGGGAGGAACCCGTCGGCGGCGGGCCGGCACTGCTCGACGCGGCCCGCGGCTACTGGGAGCGCCGCGGGCTGCCCACCACGCCCGCGTGGGCGACCGCCGGACCCGGCGCCCCCGCGCTTTTGCTGGCCCTCACCGCCGCGCTCGGCGGCGACGTCCTGGTGCCGCGTCCCTGCGCCGCCTGGTGGGCCCCGTACGCCCGGCTTCTCGGCCGGCCCGCCTTCCACGTGGCCACCCCCGCCGAGTCCGGGGGAGTGCCCGACCCCTACGCGTTGCTGGAGACCGTGCGCCGGGTCCGGGACGAGGGCGGCGACCCCCGGCTCCTGGTGCTCTCCGTCGCCGACGACCCGACCGCCACCGTCGCACCGCCCGAACTGCTGCACGCGACCGTCGAGGCGGCCACCGGCGAGGGACTCCACCTGGTCAGCGACGAGACCTGGCGCGACACCCTGCACGCCCCGCACGCCACCGTGCTCCTCAGCCCCGCCGAGATGGTCCCGGACCGGGTCACCGTCGTCACCGACCTGGCCGGCGCCCTGCTGCCGGCCGGCTGGCCCGCCGCCGTCGCCCGGTTCCCCGAGGGCGACACCGGCAGTGCCCTGCACGCGCGCGTGCTCGACGTCCTCACCGCGCTCGGCGCCCGGCTCGCCGGACCGGTCGCGGTCGCGGCCGCCTACGCACTCGGCGAGCCCGAGCCCGTCACCACCCGTCGGAAAGCCGTCGTACGCCTGCACGCGCGGGTGGCCGCCGCCCTGCACGCCACGGTGGTCGACGGCGGCGGCGTGGCCCGGCCCCCGCAGGCCGGCCGGCACCTGTACGCCGACCTGGAACCCCTGCGCGCCGCGCTCGGTGTCCAGGGGGTGGGCGACGCACAGGAGTTGGAGGACTTCCTCACCGCCCGGCTCGGCAGGCCCGCGCCCGGCGGCCACCGTTTCGGCGACGACCTGCAGGCGCTGCGGGTCCGGCTCGCCACCGGGCCACTGCTGGGCGGCACCGACGCGGAACGGCTGGAATGCCTCACGTCCCCCGCACCGTTGGAACTGCCACACGTGCAACGTGCGTTGATGTCCTTGAGATCGGTACTCGACGAACTCCGCGACGACGCTCAGCGATGGGAGCCTCCTCGATGACGCAGCAGACGCATGAGTCAGGGTCCGCCACGACGACCGCCCCCACGACGACCGCCCCCACGACGACCGCATCCACGGCCACGGTCACGACGCCCGCCACCACGGCCCGGGACGACGCCGCCACCGCCCCGGCACCGACCCCCTGCCCGCCCGCGCTCCCGTCGCTCGCCGAACCCCGCCCGCTGGGCGAACTCCGTTTCTGGCCGCGGACCTTCCACGACCGTCTGACCGCACCCCTGCCCGGCCTCAAGGCCATGGCCCGGTTCGCCCGTGAGGGCTCGGTCCGCCCCGGTCGCGAGGGTCTCGCGGACATCCCCCGGCTGCCGTACGAGCCGGGGCCGCCGCCCCGCGCCGACGCCGGCACGGTCGCCGTCACCTGGGCGGGACACGCCAGTTGGGTCGTGCGGATCGGCGGCCTGACCGTCCTCACCGACCCCGTCTGGTCCCGCCGCATCATCGGCACCCCGGCCCGGGTCACCCCGGTCGGCGTCGCCTGGGAGACCCTGCCGCGGGTCGACGCGGTCGTCATCAGCCACAACCACTACGACCACCTGGACGCCCCCACCCTGCGTCGCCTCCCGCGCGACACCCCCGTGTTCGCACCGGCCGGCCTGGGCCGCTGGTTCCGGCGCCGCCGCTTCACGACCGTCACCGAGCTGGACTGGTGGGAGGCGGCCGAACTGTCCGGTGTCCGCTTCGACTTCGTCCCCGCGCACCACTGGTCCAAGCGCACGCTCACCGACACCTGCCACAGCCTCTGGGGCGGCTGGGTCCTCACCGCGGCCGACGGGCAGCGCGTCTACTTCGCCGGCGACACCGGCTACGGCCACTGGTTCTCCCGCATCGGCGGCCGCTACCCCGGTATCGACCTGGCCCTGATGCCCATCGGCGCCTACGACCCCCGCTGGTGGCTGAGCGACGTCCACCTGGATCCGGAGGAGGCGGTCCGGGCGACGGAGGACCTGGGGGCGAGACGGATGGCCCCCATGCACTGGGGCACCTTCATCCTCTCCGCGGAGCCGGTCCTCGAGCCGCTGACGCGGGTGCGGGCGGCCTGGGAGAAGGCGGGCCTGGACCGGGAGGACCTGTGGGACCTGCCGGTAGGAGGGTCGAGGGTGCTCGAACGGACTCCGGTCGAACGCGCCCTTGACTGAGGTGCACCTGCGCCCCGCGCGCACCGTCACGCGGCGGGCCGGACCCGCCGCCACAGACTCGGAGCCACACTGATGATCACGGTCAGCGCGACCGCCAGCACAACCCCCTCCCACGGCTCCGGGAACAACGACCCGCCCAGGATCCCGATCAGCTGATAGGTCGCCGCCCAGGCCACACAGGCCGGCGCGTTGCCCCGCGCGAACCGCCGCAGCGGCCACTCCGCCAGCAGACACGCCAGCATCACCGGTATCCGCCCGGCCGGCACCAGGCGCGACAGCACCAGCACCAGCACGCCGTGCTCGGACAACTTCGCCTGCGCCTGCTCCAGCCGGTCCTCCGGTGCCCGCGACCGGATCGCCGCCAGCCATCGCGACCCGTTCTTCGACCTCATCCCGCGCCGCCCCAGCCAGTACAGCGCGGCATCCCCGAGGAAGGCGGCCAGCGACGCCGTCACCAGCACCAGTGCCAGCGCGAAGGGCGCCGTCTGGTGAAAGGCCACCACCGCCGCCGAGCTCACCAGCGCCCCCGTCGGCACCACCGGCACCAGCGCCCCGATCAGGACCAGCAGGAACAGCGTCGGATAGCCGATCGCCTGCTGCGCGGACTCGGTCGACGAGGTGGCCGCCGTGGCACCGGCGGCGGTCACCACCATCAGCAGTCTCACCGTGCGGCCTCCAGTCGCACGCCCTCCCCGTGACCGAGCTTGTGCACCGCCACCCGTGGCGCGTACTCCGCCGCGAGGCGAACGAACTCGTCGCCCGGCGCGTGGAACTCGTGCGGGCGCACCCCGTCCATACCGATCGGCCAGTACGTCCCGTAGTGCACCGGCACCGCACTGCGCGGCTCCAGCAGGGCCAGCGCCCGCGCCGCCCGTCCGGCGTCGAGATGCCCCTCCCCGAGGTGGGGCCCCCAGCCGCCGACCGGCAGCAGGGCCACGTCCACCGGACCGACCGCCTCGGCCATCTCGTCGAACAGCCCGGTGTCCCCGGCGAAGTACGTCCGTGCCGCGCCCTCGACGACATATCCGAGGGCGGGGGAGCGGTGCGGGCCGACCGGCAGCCGGCGCCCGTCGTGACGTGCGGGCACGACGCGTACGACCAGCGGGCCGACGGATATCTCGTCCCCGACGCCGACCTCGGTGATCCGCAGCTGCCGGAGCCGGCGGAGCGCGGGCACCGCGCGTGGTGCGCCCCGGGGCACGAGCAGGCGCGTGCCCGGGGCGAGCCCGGTCAGCGAGGGCACGTGCAGGTGGTCGGCGTGCAGGTGGGAGACGAGCGCGAGGTCCGCACGACGGGCCTCGGGCGGCGGCGGGGCACCCCGGCGGCGGCGCAGGTGCGCGAGCCGGCGCGCGAACAGAGGATCGGTGAGCAGGCGTACGCCCGAATCCTCGATCGTGCAGGTGGCGTGACCCCACCAGGTGATCTCCACCGGCACCTCTTTGCCTCCTTCGCGCGACTCCCCGAAGCCTACGTGCAGGAGTAGGGTCGGCGGCGAAACCCGGAGGTGAGGCCGGAGGTGAGGGGGGACGCCATGGGACAGGCGCGGGGTGCCCGGGGCGGGCTCGCGCCGGTGCGGGTGACCGCCATCGCGAGTCTGACGCCCCTGGAGGAACTGGAGATCGACCCCTTCCTGGTCGACTCCCGCAGCCAGCACGCCATGTGCGCGCGCTGGGCCGTGGAACACGGGTACGTCATCGCGCGGGAACTGCTGGTCCGGGGGCTGCGCCACGACCACAGCGCCCTGTGGGCGGGCGTCCGGCCAGGCCTCGACGTCTTCGTCGCGCCGAGCAGACGGGTGCTGGAGAGCGCGCTGTCCTCGGTCGAGGACTTCACGGCGGAATGCGCGAGACGCGGGGTGCGGGTGGAGACGGTGGGGCGGGCCGAGCCCTGCTACGACGCCCAGATGAAGGCGCGGGTCCACCGGCGACTGTCGATGCCGACGGCAGGGTACGACGGGAGGTGAGCCCGCTCGCGCCCACGGCCGTGTGACAGGGTTGGCGGCAGCAGACCCGCTGCCGGGGCGGGTCGCGGACGTGAGGTCGGTGGGGCGTGCGGTGGCGGCGGGTCGTCAGTCAGATCGGGCGGAGCGTCGTGGTGTGGGCGGTGTCCACCCTGACCATGCTGGTCCTCGCCGGGATCCTGCCCGACTTCCAGCTCCAGTCCGCCGACGGTGACAGCGCCACCCGCATCGCGGTGACCGCGGCCCTCGGCGCCGGTGCCTTCGGTGTGCTGTCGGCCGTCGTATGGCCCCTTCTCGTACGTCTCCTGCTGCTGGTGCCCGCCCTCGTCCTCGGCCTGCTGGTCTTCTTCCTCAACGGCTCCCTCCTGCTGGTCGCCCTGCGCATCAACCCCTCGGGGCAGAGCGAGGCCGCCCCGGAGACCGCCGTCATCGTGGCCGCCGTGATGTCCGCCGTCGCCTCCGCGACCGGCGGTGCCCTCGCCGTCCGCGACGACGACGCCTACCGCAGCCGGCTCTCCCGGCTGGCCACCCGGCGCCGCGGTTCCCGCCCGCCCTGCGCGGCCACCCCCGGCACCCTCTTCCTCCAGTTCGACGGTGTCGGCCACGACGTCCTCACCGCCGCCGTCGCCAAGGGCCTGATGCCCACGACGGCGGGATGGCTGGACTCCACCCACCGGCTCACCCCCTGGCGCACCGACTGGTCCAGCCAGACCGGCGCCAGCCAGCTGGGCATCCTGCACGGCTCCACCTTCGACGTCCCGGCCTTCCGGTGGTACGAGAAGGACAGCCGGGAGGTCATGGTCTGCAACCGGCCGACCAGCGCCGCCGAACTCCAGCGCCGTGCCGTCGAGCACACGGCCGACGGGGGCCTGCTCACCCTGGACGGCGCCAGCCGCGGCAACCTCTTCAGCGGCGGCGCCGACGAACAGGCCCTCGTGCTGTCCATAGCCACCCGGCGCCGCGGACGGGAGAACCGTTCCCGCGCCGGGTACTTCGCCTACTTCTCCGACCCGGCCAACGCGGTCCGCACCGCGCTCTCCTTCTTCGCCGAGGCCGGCCGTGAGATCGGCCAGTCCGTCACGGCCCGGATGCGCAAGCAGCGGCCGCGCGTCGGACGCGGCGGTCTCTACCCCTTCGTGCGCGCCTTCGCCACCGTCGTCGAACGCGATGTCGTCGTCGCCGCGGTCATGGGCGACCTGCTCGCCGGCCGCACCGCCGTCTACGCCGACCTCGTCGCCTACGACGAGGTCGCCCACCACTCGGGCCCGCACAGCCGCGACGCCGAGAAGGTGCTGCAACGCCTGGACCGGGCTCTCGCGCTGATCGGGAAGGTCGCCGAGCACGCGCCCCGGCCCTACCGGATCGTCGTTCTCTCCGACCACGGGCAGAGCCCCGGCGAGACCTTCCGCTCCCGGTACGGCCTCACCCTCGGCGACCTGGTCCGGGCCGGCTGCGGACTGCACGTGCCGCGCCGGGCCGAGCGGACGCACAGCGGGGCCGAGGCCCGGGCCGCCGTCCGCGCGGCGCTGCGCAGGCCGGTCGAGGAGGGCGGCGAGAAGCACCGGCCGGCCCGGGGCTCCGAACCGGTCGTTCTCGCCTCCGGCAACCTCGGCCTGGTCTCCTTCCCGGACGTGCCGCACCGCATGACCAAGGAGGAGATCGACGCCCGGTACCCGGCGCTGCTCACCACCCTCGCCAACCATCCCGGTGTCGGGTTCCTGCTGGTGCGCAGCGAGGAGCACGGCGGGGTGGTGCTCGGGGCGTACGGCGCGGAGATACCGCTGGACCGGCTCGACGGGCATCCGGGTCCGCTGGCCGCCTTCGGAGCGGGCACGGCGGACGCGGTGCGGCGGACGCACTCCTTCCCGCACACCGCCGACATCATGGTGAACTCGTGGTACGACCCGGAGGGCGGCGAGGTCCTCGCCTTCGAGGAGCAGATCGGGTCGCACGGGGGCCTGGGGGGAGCGCAGGGCAGGCCGTTCTTGTTGTCGCCGGTCTGCGTCTCCCAACCGGTGGCGGAGGGCGAGGAGCTGGTGGGGGCCGAGGCGGTGCACGGGGTGCTGAGGCGGTGGCTGCGGGAGGCGGACGGGCCGCAGGTGCCGGTGCCCGCCGGCGAGGAGACGGCCGCGTAGTCCGTTCACTGCGGGCCAGTGGGGGTTGTTCGCGCCCACGCGGCGGGGCCGTATATCGGCACAGCCCCGCGTCCCTGGCGCGGCGCTTCAGCCCGGCCCCGGATAAATCGGCTGCGTTCCGCTCGGCCCCGGCTCACACTGTTCGAGTCGCGAACCTCTCGAACACCCCCCAAGGAGACGCCTCTTGCAGGCTGCCGTCGCCGTCACGCCCGCCCGTATCCCCGAGCTGCTCCTCGGTCTCGCCACCGTGCGGCCCGTGTTCATCTGGGGGGCGCCCGGGATCGGGAAGTCCTCGCTGGTGCGGGCGTTCGCCGAGTCGCTGGGGCTGGAGTGTGTGAGCCTGCTCGGGACCCAGCTCGCTCCGGAGGATCTCATCGGCGTTCCGCAGATCCGGGACGGCCGGTCCGTCTTCTGCCCGCCCGAGGCGATCGCCCGGGACGAGCCGTACTGCCTCTTCCTCGACGAGCTGAACGCGGCCACGCCCGATGTGCAGAAGGCGTTCTACTCGTTGATCCTCGACCGCCGGATCGGCAGTTACGAGCTGCCGAAGGGGTCGATCGTCATCGGCGCCGGCAACCGGGCCACCGACAACGCCCTCGCCCGGCCCATCGCCTCCGCGCTCGTCAACCGGCTGGCCCACGTCCACCTGGAGGCCTCGGCCCACGACTGGCTCGCCTGGGCCGCGGGCAACGGCATCCACCCGTGGGTCCTGGACCACCTCACCGACCGGACCGACCACCTGTGGTCCAGGCCGCCGAAGACCGAGGAGCCGTTCTCCACCCCGCGCTCCTGGCACATGCTCTCCGACGCCCTGCACTCCTTCGGGCGCGACCTCGACGAGGAGACCCTGAAGGTCCTGGCGCACGGCATGCTCACCCCGGCCCACGCGACCGCCTTCTGCGGCTACGTCAAGATCGTGCGCAGCCGGTTCGGCATCGAGGCGATCCTCCGGGGCGACGCCGGCTGGCCGCACCGGATCGAGGACCGCGACCTGCTGTACTACCTCGCCGAGTCGTTCCGCGGGCGGCTGGTCAAGGAACTGCCCGCCGCCAAGGAGCACATGTCGGCGAACGGCCGGCAGACCGCGTACCGCGCCAAGTCGCTGCTCGTGCAGCTCGCCGAGATCTCCGTCGAGGTCGCCCAGACCGTCATCGCCTCCGACGCCGAAGGCAACCCCGTTCTGCCCTCCTGGTTCCTGATCGAGGCCGCCCGGGACATGCCCCGGCTGGTGGAGGCCCGACGATGAGCCCCAGCGGGCGCAAGGACCAGAAGAAGGCACCGAAGAAGGACCCGGCCGCGGAGAACTTCGCGGCCGGCGTCGAGCTGCTGCGCGCCAACCCGGCCCTGCGGGCGGTCGAGTTCACCATCTGCCGACACGAGAAGTGCGAACTGGCGCCCCACGAGGGGCTGGTACGGGCCGACTCCGACGGCGTCCTGCACGCCCACGCCACCAGACGCGCCGAACCGGCCGAGTGGGCCTGGGCGTTGGCCCACTGCACGATCCATCTCGGCTTCGGTCACCTGCCCGCCGCCACCGGGACACGCACCGAGCCCGACCAGTACGACCTCGCCGCCCGCTGCACCGTCGTCAACCGCTTCCTGGCCACCTTCCCGGTCGGCGAGGCACCGGACCACCTGCCCGCGTCCTACCCGGAGGGCGACGAGGACCGGCTGGCCGCCGGCTGGCGCCGCGTCGGCAGCGTCCCGGCCGCCTACGAGCGTGGCGGCACCAGCGGCGGCGAACCCGACCAGCTGCTCCTGACCTGGAACAAGTGGGCCGGCCAGGTCCCCGACTGGCAGGTCGCGTTCGCGCACGCGCTGACCCGGACCATGTCCCGGGCAATGGACCTGGCCGGTGGCCGCCGTGCCTCCATGACCGGGCCGCCGACCCCGCTGCGCCCCTGGGAACGGGCGCTCATCTGGTTCGTCTCCTCCTATCCGCTGCTCGGCGGGATCGCGGCCGGCATCAAGCTGGTCGCCGACGCCGAACTCGCCCGCGCCCACGACATCGCGGTGGCCGCCGTCAACCCGGAGGCCGGCGAGATCTACGTCAACCCGCTGCGCACCCTGGACGACGAGGAGTGGCGGTTCGTCCTCGCCCACGAGATGCTGCACGCGGCACTGCGCCACGGCGACCGACTCGGCGGCCGCGATCCCTACCTCTTCAACGTCGCCTGCGACTACGTCATCAACGGCTGGCTGGTCGAGATGCGCGTCGGCACCATGCCCGAAGGGCTGCTGCACGACCCCGAGTTGAAGGACCTCTCAGCGGAGGAGGTGTACGACCGGATCGCCGTCGACCTGCGCCGGATGCGGCGCCTGGCCACCCTGCGCGGCAAGGGGCGCGGCGATGTCCTGGGCGCGCCGCTCGGGCCGCCCGGCGTCTCGGTCGACCTCGACGAGTTCTACCGCCGGGGCCTCGGCCAGGGTCTCGACCTGCACCGGGCGCAGGAGCGCGGGGTCCTGCCCGGCGGCCTGGTCGAGGAGATCCGCGCCCTGAGCCATCCGCCGCTGCCCTGGGACGCCCGACTGGCCCGCTGGTTCGACGAGTTCGTGCCCCGGCCGGAAGCCGTACGGTCGTACGCGCGGCCCTCCCGCCGGCAGTCGTCCACCCCGGACATCCCGCGTGCCGGCCGCTGGTTCCCGCCCGAGGAGGTCGCCCGCTGCACCTTCGGCGTGGTCCTGGACACCTCCGGTTCCATGGACCGCACCCTGCTCGGCAAGGCACTCGGCGCGATCGCCTCCTACGCCGAGGCCCGTGACGTGCCGGCGGCCCGGGTGGTGTTCTGCGACGCCGCCCCGCACGACGCCGGGTACCTGCCGACGACCGAGATCGCCGGAAGGGTACGGGTGCACGGCCGCGGCGGCACCGTCCTGCAGCCCGGGATCGACCTGTTGCAGCGCGCGGACGACTTCCCGCCGGCCGCACCGGTGCTGGTGATCACCGACGGCTGGTGCGACGTGCTGCGGGTGCGGCGCGAGCACGCCTACCTCGTCCCCGACGGCCGTCGCCTGCCGTTCACCCCCCGTGGGCCGGTCTTCCGCGTGCGGTGAGCCGGGATGTGATCGGATGGGAGTGAGCGAAACCGGTTCACTCGCCTTCGTACGCCGAAAGGAACAACCATGGCCGTCACGCGCATCGCGCACACCGTGTGGGAGGGCAACCTCCTCGAGGGCAACGGTGTCATCAGCTTCGACTCCTCCGGTATCGGCGAGCAGCCGGTCACGTGGGCCTCGCGCTCCCAGGAGTCCAACGGCAAGACCAGCCCCGAGGAGCTGATCGCGGCCGCCCACTCCAGCTGCTTCTCCATGGCCCTCTCGCACGCGCTGGCCGGCGCCGGCACCCCGCCCACCAGGCTGGAGACCAAGGCCGACGTCTCCTTCCAGCCGGGTGAGGGCATCACCGGGATCCACCTGACCGTCGTGGGCACGGTGCCCGGCCTGGACGAGGCCGGTTTCGAGGCCGCCGCCGAGGGCGCCAAGAAGAACTGCCCGGTCAGCCAGGCCCTGGCCGGCACCACCATCACCCTGGACGCGAAGCTCGCCTGACCGTCCTTCCTCCTTCGGATGCCGCGTCCCCGCCACGGGGCGCGGCTTCGTCGTTCACGGCGCACCCGGCATTGACAACCGCTCGCTGTTGGTTTTGTGCTGGATTCGGGGAAGTGGCCGGGCGGAAGGGGACGGACATGGCACGTGCGGTCGGGATCGACCTCGGTACGACGAACTCGGTGGTGGCCGTGCTGGAGGGTGGTGAGCCCACCGTCGTCGCCAACGCCGAGGGGGCGCGCACCACCCCGTCGGTGGTGGCCTTCGCGAAGAACGGCGAGGTGCTGGTCGGCGAGGTCGCCAAGCGGCAGGCGGTGACCAACGTGGACCGCACCGCGCGCTCGGTGAAGCGGCACATGGGCGACGGGACCTGGCGGTTCCCGGAGAGCGGGAGCGTGGACGGCACCCGGTACCGGGCCCAGGAGCTGTCGGCGCGGGTGCTGCAGAAGCTCAAGCGGGACACCGAGGCGTACCTCGGCGAGGACGTCACCGATGCCGTGATCACCGTACCCGCGTACTTCGACGACTCGCAGCGGCAGGCCACCAAGGAGGCCGGGGAGATCGCCGGCCTGAAGGTGCTGCGGATCATCAACGAGCCGACCGCCGCGGCGCTCGCCTACGGCCTCGACCGGGGCGAGGAGCAGACGGTCCTGGTCTTCGACCTCGGCGGCGGCACCTTCGACGTCTCCCTGCTCGAGATGGGCGACGGCGTGATCGAGGTCAAGGCCACCAACGGCGACACCCGCCTCGGCGGCGACGACTGGGACCAGCGGATCGTCGAGCACCTGGTGAAACGCTTCAAGGGGCAGTACGGCATCGATCTCGGCAACGACAAGATGGCCCGGCAACGCCTGCGCGAGGGCGCCGAGAAGGCGAAGACCGAGCTGTCCTCGTCCACGGAGACGTCGGTCAACCTGCCGTACATCACGGCCTCGGCGGAGGGCCCGCTGCACCTGGAGGAGAAGCTGACGCGAGCCCAGTTCCAGGAGCTGACCGCGGATCTGCTGGACCGCTGCAAGAAGCCCTTCCACCAGGCGGTCAAGGACGCGGGCGTGCAGGTGTCCGCGATCGACCACGTGATCCTGGTCGGCGGCTCGACCCGGATGCCCGCCGTCACCGACCTGGTCAGGGAACTCACCGGCAAGGACCCGCACAAGGGCGTCAATCCGGACGAGGTGGTGGCGGTCGGCGCCGCCCTGCAGGCGGGCGTGATCCGCGGTGACGTCAAGGACGTGCTGTTGCTGGACGTCACTCCGCTGTCCCTGGGCATAGAGACCAAGGGCGGCATCATGACCAGACTGATCGAGCGCAACACCACGATCCCGACCCGCCGTTCGGAGATCTTCACCACCGCCGCCGACAACCAGCCCTCGGTGGGCGTCCAGGTCTACCAGGGCGAACGCGAGATCGCCGCCTACAACAAGAAGCTCGGCGTCTTCGACCTCACCGGCCTGCCGCCGGCACCGCGTGGAGTCCCGCAGATCGAGGTCGCCTTCGACATCGACGCGAACGGGATCATGCACGTCTCGGCCAAGGACCTGGCGACCGGGCGTGAGCAGAAGATGACCGTGACCGGCGGCTCCGCCCTCCCGAAGGACGACATCGACCGCATGATGCGGGAGGCGGAGCAGTACGCCGAGGAGGACCGCAAGCGCCGCGAGGCCGCCGAGACCCGCAACCAGGCCGAGCAGCTCACCTACCAGACCGAGAAGTTCATCCGCGAGAACGAGGACCGCGTACCGCCCGACACGAGGACCGATGTGGAGTCGGCGATCAGTGGACTCAGGACCCTGCTGGACCGCGACGCCGACACCGCGGAGCTGCGCCGGGGTGTCGAGCACCTGGCGACCGTCAGCCAGCGCATGGGCCAGGCCATGTACGCGGGTGTCTCCGGCGGTTCGGCCGAGGAGCGGCGTCCGGCCGACGCCGACGAGGGAGGCGTGGTGGACGCGGAGATCGTGGACGACGCCAGGGGAGAGGCCGGCTGAGTCAGCGGCGGGTGGTCGTCTCCCGGCCCCGGCGGTCCGGGCGGGGGTCCGGCCGACGGCGGTCCCGGCTGCGGCGGACCGGGTAGGGGAGGACGAGGCACCAGGGCGATCACGGCCGTGCCGATGACGGCGTGGATCCGGTGGAGGACCCGGACGTCCGCCATGACGGCCGTTCTCGGCCGGAGGGTGAACAGGCTGCCGTCGGCCGTCGTGGCGCGCAACACAGGAAGCCGCAGTGGAGGACGGGCGAGGCGGTGTCGAGGAGCCTCTACTGGCGGATCTGGCAGGAGCGGGTCGTCCAGCCGTGCGTGTCGCGGCGGTACCGCCAGGCCAGGCCGGCCGCCGGCAGCGCGAACGCGACGCAGGGCAGGGCGCCCCGCAGGAGGATGCTCATGGGCGAGTTCCGGTGCCTGCGATCGGCATGGCCGCACAGACCGCGTCCAGCACACATGCGTAAGGGGTGCCGAAGTCACCCAGTCTGCGCCGCAGTTGCTCCAGGCGGTCGCGGTGCTCGGTGAGCAGGTCCGTGTTACCGGTGCGGGCCGTGAACTCCAGGACGGCGGGCAGGAAGTCCGGCAGTTCCTCGCCGGTGAACTCCATGCCGTACGCCTCGTAGACCTCCTTGAAGCGCACCAGTGACATGCCCCGGCGGCGTGTGTCGCCGTCGTGCCACCGGCTGAGGTAGAGGCTGTGCCGGTTCTTGGAGTCGAAGACCTGCACATAGTGCGCGGCCAGTTCCTGAAGCGGGGTCACCGCCGCGTGGTCGGTGAACTCCCGCAGTTGCGGCGCCGCTTCGCGCAGCAGCGGCAGCCGGGCGACGAAGTCGTCGTCCGGACAGGTGAGGCAGAGCGCCGCCGCCTGGTAGAACACCGCGTCCGTGGACATCAGGTCTCCTTCGCCTCGTCCGGGGTGTCGGCGGTCTGCCGTACGCGCGGCAGGTGGAGGTTCTCCACCGACACCAGGGGGAGCAGTTTCCGGCCCGAGTCCTGGCGGAAGGGTCCGTCGCCGCCCGGGCCGGGGCCGCCGCCGTGGTCGAGGCCGCACCCTTCCGGGAGCGCGGACGCCTCCAGCCGGCGTGCGTCGCCGACCGCCGAGGTCGGGATCACGTACCGGTCCTCGTACTTGACGATCGCCGGCAGCCGGTACAGCGTCTCGATCTCCGCCGAGGTCATGCCCAGCGCGGCGGCGGTCCCCGCGTCCGGCTCCGCGCCGAGGTTGAGCAGGGTGTCGATGGCGGCGAAGGGGTTCTGGGCGTCCTCTCCGTCGTGGCCCGTCCCGGACGGCGCGTGCACCACGGGGGACAGGGGCGGGATGTACCGGACCATGACCCTGTCGTCGCTCCAGCGGTCCCGGTGGAAGAACCGGGCGGCACCGAGCGGCGCCGCACCGGGCTCCCTGGGAGGTGTCTCCGTGTCGGTCACCTGCGCTCCCTCGCTCACCCGTCGCTTCGACGCTAGGGGCGGGCGTGGGAACGCACCTGTCCAGAGGATCCGAACGGGTCACCGGCCGAGCCGCGCGGGCTCACCTGTCCAGGACATCCGCACGTGTCGCCGGGCGGGACACCCGAACGGCTCAGGCCTTGCGGGCGACGGCCCCGTAGACCGGTGCGATGCCCTCCTCCTGGAGGGCCACGTCCTCGAGGTCCGGTCGCCGGCCGGAGACCGGGATCACCCCGGGCCCGAGCAGTTCCAGACCGTCGAAGAAGCGGAGGAAGCCGGTCAGCGGGCGCGGGTGGAAGGGGGTGCCGCCACGCCGGAAGTGCGCGGCCGCCTGCGCGACGGCCCCGGGACTGAGATCGGGGGTGACCTGGGACAGGGTCAGGTGGCTGCCCGGCGCGAGCGCGTCGAGGTACCGCTACCTCGACGACGACCCGGACGGCGACGACGTCCACGGCCTGCTGAACTGGGGTCGCGGACGTCGGCGTGGACGTAGGCGGTGCTGCCCTCGGGCGTGCCGCGCAGCAGGGCCTCCGCGTGCCGCAGCACGATCGGGTCGTTGTCCGCGTACACCACCCTCGACTCCGCCGCGACGCCCTGCGCCGCCTGGTGCAGGTTCGGTTCGGTGGGGGTGCCGGTGCCGGTGCCGATGTCCAGGAACTGCCGGGTCCCCGACTCGGCGACGGCGCGCACGGCCCGCTGCATGAACCGGCGGTTGGCACGCGCCCCGCGCAGCACCGTGCCGTCCACGGCGAGGATCCTCCGGGCGAACTCCTCGTCCACCGGGTAGTCGTCCTTGCCGCCCAGCCACCAGTCGTACACCCGCGCCGGATGCGGCCGGCTGGTGCCGACGGCGGGGAGCGCGGGCTCGGGTGCGCTCACGGTCGCTGCTCCTCAGAGGTCGTCACGGTACTCCCGCAGCAGTTCCTCGGTGCGCTGCGCGGAGGCGGCCCGGGCCGTCATGTGGTCCAGCACCTCCAGGTGGGCGCCGACCTCGTCGCGGGAGTCCAGGTACAGGGCGCCGGTCAGGTACTCGGTGAAGACCATGTCGGGCAGCTCGGGCTCGGCGAACCGGAACAGGGTGAACGGCGCGTACGTCCCCGGGTGCGGGCCGCTCGCGAACTCGGCGATCTGCAGCGTGATCCGGTCGCGCGCGATGAAGGCGAGCAGCTTGTCGACCTGGCCGCGCATCACCTCGCAGTCGGCGCTGACCGGGCGCCGCAGCACCGTCTCGTCCATGATCACCCACAGGTGCGGCGGATCGTCCTGCTCCAGCAGCCCCTGCCGGGTCAGGCGCAGCGACACATGCCGTTCCACGGCCGCGGGGTCACCGTGGCCTATGGTGCCGGCCTCCAGCACGGCCCGCGCGTAGGCCTCGGTCTGCAACAGGCCGGGAACGAAGTGCGGTTCGTAGGAGCGGACCACCCGGGCCGCGCCCTCCAGGCTCACGTACAGACTGAACCAGTCCGGCAGCACGTCGTGGAACCGCTGCCACCAGCCCGGCTGGTTGGCCTCCTCGGCCAGCCGCACGAACGCCGCGTGCTCCTCCTCGGGCACCCCGTACGTCTCCAGCAGCACCTGGACGTAGGGGATCTTCAGCGCGACCTCGGCCATCTCCATCCGCCGCACGGTCGCCTGCGCCACCCGCAACACCCGCGCGGCCTCGTCCCGGCCGAGGCCCGCGGCCTCCCGCAGTTCCTGCAACCGCTTGCCGAGCACGACCTGCCCTACGGTGGGCGCAGCACGCCGCTCACTCACGCCACGCCTCCCCTACGCGCACAAGTACGGGGAGCAGTGTGTCACGCGATGCCGCCTCGCACATCTGGTCGAAGCAACCTCTTGAGTCAACTTGCCAACGACTGCAGGTACTTGGCGGTCGCCGGATCCGCCGGCAGGAACGTCTCGATGGCCAGTTCGGCGACCGTCACGTCCATCGGGGTGTTGAACGTCGAGATGGACGACACGAACGACAGCACCCGGCCCTCGTGCTCGATCCGCATCGGCAGCGCGAACCAGACGGCCGGTTCCGTGGGCCGCCCGTCGTCCGCGCCCGCCGGGGCCGGGTAGGCGGTGACCTCCTCGTACAACTCCCGCAGCGCGTCGCAGCGGTGCAGCGCGATCCGCCGAGCCATCTGCTCCAGCAGGTGTCCACGCCACTCGCGCAGGTTGCGGATGCGCGGTGCCAGGCCCTCGGGGTGCAGGGTCAGCCGCATCGCCTTCGGCGCGGGCGTCAGCAGGGACTCCGGTACCCCCTCCAGCAGCATCGAGATGCCCCGGTTGGCGGCGACCACCGTGTACGTGGCGTCCACCACCAGTGCCGGGTAGGGCTCGTAGCCCTGGATCAGCCGCTGCATGCCGTCGCGGAGCGCGTCCAGCGCGGGGTCCTCCAGCGGGGTCTGCGGGTAGTGCGGGGCGTAACCGGCCGCCAGGAGCAGCGCGTTGCGCTCCCGGACCGGCACGTCCAGGTGCTCGGCCAGGCGCAGCACCATCTCCTCGCTGGGGCGGGACCGGCCGGTCTCGACGAAGCTGATGTGCCGCGCGGAGGAGCCGGCACGCAGTGCCAGCTCCAGCTGGCTGACCCGCCGCCGCTCCCGCCAGGCGCGCAGCAGCGGACCGGCACCCTTCCCGTCGGGGGCGGGCGGGGAGGCGGCGGGGCCGGAGGAGGCAGCGGTCATGCCGACGACCGTAGCCGAGGAGGGTGCGGGGCAGGCGCGCCGCGCGATGCGGGCGCGCCCGCAGGGGCCGGTCGTGGCAGGCTGAACCCACGTACGCCTCCGGGCACCTGAGGGAAGGAAGCCGCACCATGGCCGTCGCACCGCTGGCGCAGCAGGAGATCGAGGACCGGCTGACCGAGCTGCCCGGCTGGTCGCTGGACGGCGACCGGCTCGCCCGCGGCTACCGTCTCGACTCGCACTTCGCAGCCGCCGCGCTCGTCCTGCACATCGCCCGGATCCAGGACGAGCTGGACCACCACTCCGACCTCACCCTCGGCTACCACACGGTCACCCTCACCGTGAACACGCACAGCGTGGGCGGTGCCGTCACCGCCCTGGACTTCGAACTCGCCCGCAGGGTGGAGGACATCGCCCCAGGCCACGGCGCACACTGAGCCATGTGCTCGACCACGACAGGCAAGCCGGTGCCTACGAGGCGACGCGCGGCGGCGAAGCGCGCGCCGAGGCGGCCGCCGACGCCGTCCCCGGCCTGATCCCCGGCCGCCCGGACCGTTTTGGCCGTCTCCTCGCCCTCGCCTGCGGCACCGGCATCGTCACCCGGCGCCTCGCCGCCGCCCGGCTGCCGGGGTCGGTCCTGCTGGCCGACAGCCGCCGACTCCCCTTCACGACGGCACGTTCGGCACGTTCGATGCGGTGAGCACCGTCTGGCTGCTCCACCTCATCGCCGACGCCGCCGAGTGCGCACGGGTGCTGCGGCCCGGCGGGGTGTACGTGACCACCGTCGACAAGCCGCCGCGCACGACGTCGGCGGCGACATCGACGCGGTCCTCGCCGAACGCCCGCGCCGTCCCGCCCCGGACGCGGCCGTCGCCGTCACCGCGCACGCCGCGCTGAGCGGACTGACGCCTGCCGGGCAGGCCGCCTTCCACGGCCACGGGCAGGGCCGCAGCCCCCGCTCCGCCATCGCCCCCGTACCTCCCCGTGGTGGCCGAGACCGTCCGGGTCGGCCCGGCCCTGGACGGCCGGTACCGCCGCCGGCGCGAACCCGCCGATGTGCGGCGGCGCCTGGAGCCGTACGGCTGCGTGAACGCATCGCCCGGACGGTCGCCGAACTGGCCGCGGGGTACGGCGGCTCGGCGGCGGACGGCACCGGCTGACGGGCGGTCACGCGCCCGGCGACGTGTGTGCCGCCGTGCCGCACCGGTTGCGTCCGGTGGCTCGGCGCGCGCTCCGTCGCCTGTGCCCGCCGGAATGCTTGACTGGCCGCGGAACGGGACATTCAGTAACTACTTCACGTCAGGGTGTCACATCGTGCAGACCGTCATGACCGAATCACCGAAGCTCCGATCCGACGCCTTCGACGCGTTGGTCCAGGACATCGTCGGGCCGCTCGCCGACGAGGTGGACCGGACGGGCCGTTTCCCGCGCGAGGGGATCCGGGCACTGGGCGACGCCGGGCTGCTGGGGCTGCTCAGCGCGCGGGAGAACGGGGGAGCGGGCGCGGGACTGCGTGAGGCGGCCCAGGTGATCGAACGGCTCGCGGGTGCGTGCGGGTCGACGGCCATGGTGCTGCTCATGCACTACTCGGCCGTCACCGTCCTCGACCGGCACGCCCCCGAGGACGTCCGGCGCGAGATCGCCGCCGGCCGCCATCTGACCACCCTGGCGTTCTCCGAGCGCGGCTCCCGCAGCCATTTCTGGGCGCCGGTGAGCACCGCCGAGCCCCAGGGCGCCGACGCGGTGCGCCTGGACGCACAGAAGTCCTGGGTCACCTCGGCGGGCGAGGCGGACAGCTACGTCTGGTCCAGCAGGCCGCTGCGGGCGGACGGCCCGATGTCGCTGTGGCTGGTGCCCGCCGGCAGTGCCGGACTCGACGTACACGGCGACTACGACGGGTTCGGCCTGCGCGGCAACGCGTCCAGCCCCGTGTCGGCGACGGCCGTCGCCGTGCCCCGGTCCGCGCTGCTGGGCACCGACGGGCAAGGGCTCGGCACCGCTCTCGAAGTGGTGCTGCCGTGCTTCCTCGTGCTGAGCGCGGCCTTCTCGCTCGGCGTGACCGAGGCGCTGCTCGGCCTCACCTCCGCGCACCTGCGCGACACCCGCCTGGCGCACCTGGACCAGACGCTGGCCCAGCAGCCGACGACCCGCAACCAGTTCGCGGGGCTGCGTCTGCGCGCCGACGCGCTGCGCGCCCTGCTGGACGAGACGCTCACCGCGACGGAGACCGCACGGCCCGAGGCGACGCTGCGGGTGCTGCAGATCAAGGCCCTCGCCGCGGAGACCGCCGCCGAGGTCGCGGACGGCGCGATGCGGCTGTGCGGCGGGGCCGCCTTCCGCCGCGCGACGGGCGTGGAGCGACGGTTCCGGGACGCTCTCGCGGCCCGGGTGATGGCCCCCACCACCGAGGCGCTGCACGACTTCTGCGGCCGTGTGGAACTGGGCCTGCCGCTCTTCGAGGAGGCCTGATGCGAGAGCTGCTCCTCGGCGCAGTCGCCTACGACCCGAAGGTCGTCACCATCTGGTCCGGGTTCCGGTCCTGGCTCCGCACGCAGGGTCTGCCCTTCGACTTCGTGCTCTACGCCCAGTACGAGCGGCAGGCACAGGACCTGGTCGACGGGCGGATCGACGCGGCCTGGCACTCGCCGCTGGCCTGGCTGCGGACCCGCCGGCTGGCCGCCGCGGCGGGCGCGGAGGTCACCCCGCTCGTGATGCGGGACACCGACCGCGACCTGACCTCCGTGGTGGTGGTCCGGGCGGACGGCGAGATCCGCGCGCCGGCCGACCTGAAGGGCCGCAAGGTCGCCGTCGGAGCGGTCGACTCACCCCAGTCGACCCTCATTCCCCTGCACCACCTGGCCGACCTCGGCCTGGCCGCGGGCACCGACTTCGAGGTGCGCCGCCATGACACCGGCGTGGGCCTGCACGGCGACCACATCGGCGGCGAACGCGACGCGGCCCGCGCGCTGACGGCGGGGGAGGCGGACGCCGCCTGCA
The DNA here is from genome assembly GCF_042754285.1 of Streptomyces sp. NPDC059224. NCBI lineage: Bacteria > Bacillati > Actinomycetota > Actinomycetes > Kitasatosporales > Streptomycetaceae > Streptomyces > Streptomyces sp. NPDC059224. The sequence continues at coordinate 131,324 of NZ_JBHZAN010000010.1, read as the reverse complement.
TGATCGACGCCAGCCACCTGCTGTTCGGACAGGAGGGCACCCTGCCGCCCGGCGGCACCCGGCTGCTGTCGCGCACCGAGCCCTACGACCACTGCGTACTGGCGGCCGGACCGTCCCTGGACAAGGAGCCCGGCGACCGGTTCTCGACGCTGCTGCTCTCCATGTCGTACAGCGATCCGGAGGTCCGCCGGCTCCTGGACCTGGAAGGGCTCACCCGGTGGCTGCCCGGCCGGCAGTCCGGCTTCGGCCTGCTGACCGCGGCCGTCGACGCCACCGGCTTCTACGACGCGAGCGGCCGGATCACCGCGGCCGGCTACCGGCCGTGACGGATCCCGGCCCGGTCTCGGCCGACCTCGGCGCGCTCGGCTTCGAGCAGGGCGCGCGGCTGCTGCTGAGCCGCGTCCTGCGGCAGGCACCGCCCGGAACCCGGGTCGAGGTGCTCGGGACGGACCCGGCGCTGCTGCCCCATCTGGCCGTGTGGTGCCGCCACGAGGGGCACGAGCTGGAGGCCGCGGAACCGTGGGAGGCGCCGGTGGTCGCACACGTGCGGGCGGGCCCTGCCGCGGACGCCCGCCTGCACGGGGCCCAACGCGCCGGGGGCGTGTCGGTCAGGGGGATCGCGGACCGGGCGCCCCTGCACTGGGGCCTCGCCGCGCGCGGAGCTTTGGTGGAAGCGGGCGGGCCGGACGTGCCCTTCGCCGTCGTCGACAGGGACGTGGCGTGGACCGATCTCGCGCCCCGCCTGTACCGGCAGGCCGTCGCCGCGCAGTGGGACCCCCACCGCGCGGTGGAGTGGGACGAGGACTTCACCCTGCCCGACGAGATCGAGGCCGCCGTCGTCCAGGTGATGACCTACCTGGTGGAGAACGAGCAGGCCGCCCTGGTGATCCCGGGGCGGCTGCTGGTCCAGGTCCATCCGCACTTCCGCGAGGTGCTCCAGCTGCTCGCGGTGCAGGCGGCCGACGAGGCCAGGCACGTGGAGGTCTTCACCAGGCGGGCGCTGCTGCGCGGCGGCGAGATGGGAACCTCCTCGGTGGGCGGCCGGGCCTCCCTGGCGAGCCTGCTGACCGAACCGGACTTCTCCGTCGCCTCCTTCCTGCTGTCGGTGCTCGGGGAGGGCAGCTTCCTGAACCTGCTGTCCTTCCTGGAGCGGCACGCCCCCGATCCGGTCACCCGCCGCATCAGCCGTCTGGTGCGCCAGGACGAGGCGCGGCACGTGGCGTTCGGTGTCGGGCACCTGGAGCACCGGGCCGCGGTCGACCCGCTGCTGCACGGCCGGCTGCGTGCCGCGGTGGAGCGGCGCCACGACGCCCTGACCGGCACCGCGGGACTCAACCAGGACGTCTCCGACTCCCTGGTGCTGCTCGCCGCCGGCTCCTGGGCGCCAGGGGACATCGCCCGGGGCTGGCAGGCGGTGCAGCGGCTGCGCAACGAGATGGACGAAGGACGCCGCCACCGCCTGGGACGCCTGGGCTTCCCCGACGACGAGGCGGCGGCCCTGTCCGCACTGCACACGCGCAACTTCATGTGACGCTCCGGGGCGGCGCACCCGCACCCGCACCCGGGGCCCGGCTCCGTCCGCGACCGAACGAATGCGCAGGGACCATGACCGACACACCGGAGCCCCCGGGCCGGGGCGACGCTCCGATCTACCTGGACAACAACGCCACCACCCCCGTCGACCCGCGGGTGGTGCAGGCGATGCTCCCCTTCCTGACCGACTGCTTCGGCAACCCGTCCAGCGCACACGCCTACGCGCGGGAACCGCGCACCGCCCTGGCCCGGGCCCGGGAGCAGATCGCCGCGCTCGTCGGAGCCGACCCGCGGGAGGTCGTACTCACCGGCTCCGGATCCGAGGCGAACAACCTCGCGCTGCGCGGCGCCGTCCTCGCCTCCGCCGCCGGCAGACGGCGCGTGATCACGCAGGTCACCGAGCACCCGGCGGTGCTGGAGACCTGCCGTGCCCTGCACCGCCTGCACGGCGTGGACGTGACCTGCCTGCCCGTCGACGGGGAGGGCCTGGTCGATCCCGCCGACCTGGCCGCGACGCTCGACGAGCGGACGGCGGTGGTCTCGGTCATGGCCGCCAACAACGAGACCGGCACCCTGCAACCGGTCGCCGAACTGGCCCGGCTCGCCCACGACCACGGCGCGCTGTTCCACTGCGACGCCGCCCAGGCCGCCGGCAAGGTCCCGGTGGACGTACGGGCGCTCGGCGCCGACCTGCTGACCGTCGTGGGCCACAAGATGTACGCCCCGAAGGGCGTGGCCGCGCTGCGCGTACGGGCCGGCGTCCGCCTCGAACCTCTGGTTCACGGCGGCGGCCAGGAGGGCGGGCTCCGCGCCGGCACCGAGAACGTCGCCCTCGCCGTGGCGCTGGGCGCCGCCGCCGAACTAGCCGCCGCCGAACTCGCCGAGGGCGGTGCCCGGCGCGTCGAGGCACTCCGCGACCGCCTGCACCGGAGCCTCACCGAGGCGCTCCCCGGCCGGGTGCGCCTGAACGGGAGCGTCGTCCACCGCCTGCCCGGCACCCTGAACGTCAGCGTGGAGGGCACCACGGGCCACGACCTGCTCGCCGCCGTGCCGCAGCTCGCCGCCTCCACGGGCTCGGCATGCCACAGCGGGACGCACACGCCGTCACCGGTACTGCGCGCGATAGGCCTCGATGACCCCCGGGCACTGGCCGCCGTGCGGCTGTCGCCGGGACGCTGGACGACACCGGCGGACGTGGACCGGGCGGCCGGGATACTGGCCGGCGCCGCACGCTCGCTCGCCACCGCGGGCCGGGCCGGGGCCGGGTCCGCGGCGCCCTGAACTTGCCGCGGCCCACCCCGCGGGTAGTTTGGAGGGGAGGCCGGGGGCCCTGACGCGAAGGAGCGGGCGGATGGGCGTGAAGCGGTGGGCGGACCTGTGGCCCGTGTACCGGCAGATCACCGGAGCCGACCGGCTGGGCCGGGGCAGGGCCGTCGAGTCGAAGCGGTCCGGGAAGCTCGCGCCCCGCACCGAGGACGCCGACCGGGTCGTGCACTCGGTGTGCCCCTTCTGCGCCGTCGGCTGTGCGCAGAACGTCTACGTCCAGGACGAGCACGTCACCCAGATCGAGGGCAGCCCGGACAGCCCGGTCTCCCGCGGCCGTCTGTGCCCCAAGGGCTCCTCCAGCAAGCAGCTGGTCACCGGACCGCAGCGCGAGGACAAGGTGCGCTACCGGGCCCCGTACGCCACCGAGTGGCAGGACCTGGACCTGGAGACGGCCCTCGACATGGTCGCCGACCGGGTTCTCGACGCCCGCCGCCGGGGCTGGCAGGACACCGACGCACAGGGCAACCCGCTCCGCCGCACCATGGGCTTCGCCAGTCTGGGCGGAGCGGCGCTGGACAACGAGGAGAACTACCTCATCAAGAAGCTGTTCACCGCCCTGGGCGCCCTGCAGATCGAGAACCAGGCGCGCATTTGACACTCCGCCACGGTTCCCGGTCTGGGAACCTCGCTCGGCCGTGGCGGTGCCACGGACACCCCGGAGAGCCTGACGGACGCCGACTGCATCGTCATCATGGGCTCCAACATGGCCGAGGCCCATCCGGTCGCCTTCCAGTGGGTCGTCGAGGCCAGGAAACTCGGGGCCTGGGTGGTCCACATCGACCCCCGGTTCACCCGCACCAGCGCGCACGCCGACCAGCACGTGCGGATCAGGGTGGGCAGCGACATCGCCTTCCTCGGCGGAGTCGTCAACCACATCCTCTCCCACGACCTCCACTTCGAGGAGTACGTACGGGCCTACACCAACGCCACGTTCCTGGTCCGCGAGGACTTCCGGGACACCGAGGACCTGGACGGGCTGTTCAGCGGCTACAACCCGGAGACCGGCACGTACGACAGCAGCAGCTGGGCGTACGAGTGCGTGGGCGGCGAGGGCGACGGCAGGCAGGGCAGCACCCTCATCTCCGCAACCCCCGCGCAGTCGGCGGGCGGCCACGAGGACCTGCCCGGTACCGCCGGCCGGATCGTCACGGACCCCACGATGCGGCACCCGCGCTGCGTGCTCCAGATCCTCAAACGGCACTTCTCCCGGTACACCCCGGAGATGGTGGAGCGGGTCTGCGGCATCCCCCGGCGGCAGTTCCTCGACGTGTGCCGCGCCTGGACCGAGAACTCCGGCCGGGAGCGCACCACTTCGCTCGTCTACAGCGTCGGCTGGACCCAGCACTCCGTCGGCGCCCAGTACATCAGGGCCGGCGCCATCGTCCAGCTGCTGCTGGGCAACATGGGGCGGCCCGGCGGAAGCATCCTGGCGCTGCGCGGTCACGCCAGTATCCAGGGCTCCACGGACATCCCGACCCTGTACAACCTGCTGCCCGGCTACCTGCCGATGCCCAACGTCACCCACACCAGCCTGACCAGGTTCGTGGACGACGTACGCCATGTGATGCGCAAGGGGTACTTCGCGAACGCCAGGACGTACATGGTCTCCCTGCTCAAGGAGTACTGGGGTGACGCGGCCACCGCGGAGAACGACTTCTGCTACGACTGGCTGCCGCGGATCAACGGCGACCACGGCACCTACCGCACCGCGATGGACATGATCGCCGGCACGGTCCACGGCTTCTTCCTGGTCGGGCAGAACCCGGCGGTGGGATCGGCCCACGGACGGCTCCAGCGGCTCGGCATCGCCAACCTGGAGTGGCTGGTCGTCCGCGACCTGGCGATGATCGAGAGCGCGACGGTGTGGAAGGACGCGCCCGAGATCGAGACGGGTGAGATCTCCACCGAGACCTGCAGGACCGAGGTGTTCTTCTTCCCCGCCGCCTCGCACGTCGAGAAGTGCGGCACGTTCACCCAGACCCAGCGCATGGTCCAGTGGCGCGACCAGGCGCTCGAACCGATCGGCGACCGCCGCTCCGACCTGTGGTTCTTCTACCACCTCGGGCGGCTCGTCCGGGAGAAGCTGGCGGGGTCCGAGGACGAACGCGACCGACCGGTCCTCGATCTGGCCTGGGACTACGCGCTGGAGCACGGGGACGAACCGTCCGCCGAGGACGTCCTGCGCCACATCAACGGCATCGACCTCACCACCGGACGGACCGTCAACTCCTACGAGGAGCTCAAGGACGACGGGACCACCGCGTGCGGCTGCTGGATCTACAGCGGCGTCTTCGCGGACGAGACGAACCAGGCCCGCCGCCGCACCTCGCGGTTCGAGCACCCGATCACGGACAACCAGTGGGCCTTCGTGTGGCCGCTCAACCGCAGGGTCCTCTACAACCGGGCCTCCGCCGACCCGGACGGACGGCCGTGGAGCGAGCGCAAGGCCCTGGTCTGGTGGGACGCGGACCGCGGTGAGTGGACCGGCAACGACGTGCCCGACTTCCAGCGCCACAAGCCGCCGCACCACCAGCCGCCGCCGCAGGCGACCGGTACGGACGCGCTGGCCGGGGACGACGCGTTCATCATGATGGGCGACGGGAAGGCGGCGCTGTTCACACCGACCGGCCTGGTCGACGGGCCGCTGCCCACCCACTACGAACCCGAAGAGTCCCCGGTGCGCAACGCCCTCTACACACAGCAGTCCAACCCGACCCGGCTCACCTACCCGCGCACCGACAACCCGTACAATCCCTCGCCCCCCGAGCCGCACACCGACGTGTTCCCGTACGTGTTCACCGCCTCCCGGTACACCGAGCACCACACGGCCGGCGCGATGAGCCGTCAGCTCCCCTGCCTCTCGGAACTCCAGCCGGGACTGACGGTGGAGGTCTCGCCGGAACTCGCCGCCGAGCGCGGGCTGCACCACATGGACTGGGCGCACGTGATCACCAGCCGGACCGCGGTGGAGGCCAAGGTGGTCGTCACCGACCGGCTGGCCCCGCTGCGGCTCGACGGCCACACGGTCCACCAGATCTGGATGCCCTACCACTGGGGCGGCCGCGGCATCACCACCGGCGACGTCGTCAACGACCTGATGGGCGTGGTGGCCGACGCCAACGTACTGATCCAGGAGAGCAAGGTGCTCACCTGCGACATCCGGCCCGGGCGGCGCCCGCGCGGCCCCGCGCTCCTCGCGTACGTCGAGGAGTACCGGCGCCGCGCGGGGATCACCACGAGGACCGGCACCAGCGAGGTGACGGCCCACGGCCACCGGACGGACGGACCGGACGAAGACGGCCGCCCGGCCACCACTGAAGGGCCGGAGGAACCCTGATGAGCGAGCACGAGAACAGCTTCTTCGGCCCGCTGGCGGACCCGGCCGGGGACGCCGGCCACCCCGAGGACCACCCGCCCCGGGTCGGCTTCTTCACCGACACCTCCGTCTGTATCGGCTGCAAGGCGTGCGAGGTGGCCTGCAAGGAGTGGAACGGTGTTCCGACGGACGGCTTCGACCTGCTCGGCATGTCCTACGACAACACCGGCTCGCTCGGCGCCAGCACCTGGCGGCACGTCGCCTTCATCGAGCAGGACCTGCGCCTCGGCGACCAGGACTCCGGCCTGGTCGGCCTGCCCACCGGACCGTCCGGGACGGAGACCACCCGCGAGGTGGTCGCGGAGGCGCTGCAGGACGCGGGCCACCGTGCCGGCGCCGAACTCGGCACGGAGCCGGTCGACCTGGGCTTCCCGAGCTTCGACCTGCCCGGCGCCGGGAGCGGCGCGGAGACCCGCACCGACTTCCGCTGGCTGATGTCGTCGGACGTGTGCAAGCACTGCACCCATGCCGGATGCCTGGACGTCTGCCCCACCGGGGCGCTCTTCCGGACCGAGTTCGGCACCGTCGTCGTCCAGCCCGACATCTGCAACGGCTGCGGCTACTGCGTCTCCGCCTGCCCCTACGGCGTCATCGACCGCCGCCCCGACGACGGCCGGGCCTGGAAGTGCACCCTGTGCTACGACCGGCTCAAGGGAGGTCTGGAACCGGCCTGCGCGAAGGCCTGCCCGACCGACTCCATCCAGTTCGGCGTCCTCGACGAACTGCGCGAGCGCGCCGACGCCCGCCTGGAACAGCTCCACGAGGCAGGCGTGCCCGAGGCCCGGCTCTACGGCCGTGACCCCGACGACGGGGTCGGCGGCGACGGCGCGTTCTTCCTGCTCCTCGACGAGCCGGAGGTCTACGGGCTGCCACCGGACCCGGTCGTCACCACCCGCGACCTGGGATCGATGTGGAAGCACGCGGCGGTTGCGGCGGGGATGATGATGGCCGCGTCCGCCTCGGTGTTCGTCAAGGCAGGCCGTCGATGACCGGACGCGGCGCGGGCGGGAAGCACCGCGGGGGCGGCGCCGGCGAGGAGCCGATGGTCCCGCGCGCGGAGTTCCGTTCCTACTACGGACGTCCGGTGCTGAAGCCGCCGGTCTGGGAGTGGAAGGTCCCCGCCTACCTCCTCGCCGGCGGCCTGTCGGCGGGCGCCGCCCTGCTGGCCGTCGGCGCCGACCTGACCGGGCGGCCCGAGACGCGCAGGTCCTGCCGGGTCGGCAGTTTCGGGGCACTGCTCGCCAGCAGCTACTTCCTCATCGGTGACCTCGGCCGGCCACTGCGCTTCCACCACATGATGCGGGTGGCGAAGCCGAGTTCCCCGATGTCGATGGGCACCTGGATCCTGATGTCCTACGGCCCCGGCTGCTCCCTGGCCGGCATCGCCGAACTCGTGCCGAAGCCCTGGCTGGACCGTGCGGGGCTCACCACCGCCGTGAAGTGGGCCGCCCGGCTCGGCGGCGTCTCCGCGGCCGCGATCGCCCCCGCGCTCGCTTCGTACACGGCCGTGCTGCTCTCCCAGACGGCGGTGCCGGCCTGGCACGAGGCCTACCGGGAGCTGCCGTTCGTCTTCACGGGGTCCGCCGCGGCGAGCGGCGCCGGTCTGGCGATGATCTGCGCCCCGCCGGCGGAGGCGGCCCCGGCCCGCCGGCTGGCTCTCCTCGGGGCCGCGATCGAGCTCGTGGCGGCCCACCGCATCGACCGCAGGCCGCAGTTCGAGACCTCGGCGTTCACCCACGGTGCCGCCCACCGGATGCGCAGGGCGTCGGAGTACCTGACCATCGGCGGGGCGTGCGCCGCCCTCACCTTCGCCCGCCGCAGCCGGGTCGCCGCCGCGCTCGGCGGCCTCGCGCTCCTGGCGGGCAGCGGGTTCCAGCGGTTCGGGACCTTCGAGGCGGGCGTCGCGTCCACGAAGGACCCGGCGTACGTGGTGAAACCACAACGCGAACGCCTCGACGCCCGCCAGGAGTCCGAGGGCGACGCCTGACCCCGTCACGATCAGCACCGGGCACCGATCCCGGCGGGGGCGTGGGCCGTGCGGGGTGCGGCGCGGTTTTTGGGCGCGGTCCGATCCGGGTCGGCGGGCCGGGTGGCGATCCTGGTGGGGGCATGAGCCGGGCAGGTCAGGGAGGGGACGCTCACGGTGCGGCGCGGGCTGCGGAAGCGGTCGCCGACCTAGCCTGGCCGGGTTGCCGTCAGCAGGGCCGGAGCGGAGGTGCACGGGATGGCGCGCGAGCAGGCGGACGCCGGGGCGCCCGTCGACGGGCGGCGCGGACTGCCGCGTACCGATGTGCTGCTGGCCGATCCCCGGCTGACCGCGGCGGCGCGGCGGCTCGGGCGGGAGCTGGTCAAGGACGTGGTCGCGGCAGTGCAGTCCCGGGCCCGGGCGGGCGAGGTACCCGTCGACGAGATCGCCGACCGTGCCGTGGCCGCCCTTCCCGCCACCGCCTGCGCCCTGCGCCCGGTCGTCAACGCCACCGGCGTACTGCTCCACACCAACCTGGGCCGGGCCGCCCTCTCGCCGGCCGCCCGGGACGCCGTACTGGCCGCGTCCGGCACCGCGGACGTCGAACTCGACCTCGTGACCGGGACCCGTTCCCGGCGGGGGCGAGCGGCACTCGACGCCCTGCTGCGCGCCGTGCCGGCCGCCGAGGCCGCCCACGTGGTCAACAACGGCGCGGCGGCGCTCGTCCTGGCCGCGACCGTGCTCGCCCAGGGCCGGGAGATCGTCGTCAGCCGGGGCGAGCTGGTGGAGATCGGGGACGGCTTCCGGCTGCCCGACCTGCTCGTCGCCACCGGCGCCCGGCTGCGCGAGGTCGGCACCACCAACCGCACCACACCCGCCGACTACGCGGCGGCCCTGGGTCCGGAGACCGGCTTCGTCCTGAAGGTCCACCCGTCCAACTTCCGGGTCACCGGTTTCACGCGGGAGACCTTCGTGGCCGAACTGGCCCCGCTCGGCGTGCCCGTGGTCGCCGACATCGGCTCCGGACTGCTCGCCCCGGAACCCGCGCTGCCGGGCGAGCCCGACGCGACGACCTGGCTGCGGGCCGGGGCGTCCCTGGTCACCGCCAGCGGCGACAAGCTGCTCGGCGGACCGCAGTGCGGGCTTGTGCTCGGCGACGCGGAACTGGTGCGGCGGCTGGTCCGGCACCCGCTGGCCCGTGCCCTGCGGGTGGACAAGCTGACCCTTGCCGCCCTGGAGGCGACCGTGCGCGGCCCCCTCTCCCCGACGGTCACCGCGCTGCGCGCCGACCCGGTACGGCTGCGGGAACGCGCCCGGGACCTCGCCGCGGGCCTGCGCGCGGACGGCTTCGACAGCCGTGCCGTCGACACCGAGGCGGTGGTCGGCGGCGGCGGCGCGCCGGGCGTGACGCTGCCGAGCGCCGCCGTCTCGCTGCCCGCCGCCTACGCGGCCCCGCTGCGCGCGACCGACCCCGCCGTCATGGGCCGCGTCGAGGACGGCCGCTGCCTGCTGGACCTGCGGGCGCTGCCGCCGGAGGCCGACGCGCTCGTGGCGCGGGCGGTGCGCCTGGCCGAGGTCCCGCCCGGGGCGGCGGGGCCGGGAACGGGGAGCTGACCCGTGCACGTCGTCGCCACCGCGGGACACGTCGACCACGGCAAGTCCGCGCTGCTGCGCGCCCTGACCGGGATGGAGCCCGACCGCTGGGCGGAGGAACGGCGCCGGGGCATGACACTGGACCTCGGGTTCGTGTGGACGCGCCTGCCCGGCGCGGGTGACATCGCCTTCGTGGACGTACCGGGGCACGAACGCCTCGTGGGCAACATGCTGGCCGGGGTCGGCCCGGTCCCCGCCGTCCTCTTCGTCGTCGCCGCCGACCAGGGCTGGCAACCGCAGTCCGAGGAGCACCTGTGCGTCCTGGACGCGCTCGGGGTACGGCACGGCGTCCTCGCCGTCACCCGCCGCGACCTTGCCGCACCGGACGCGGCCCGCGCCGGGGCGCTCGCCCGGATCGCCCGCTCGTCCCTCGGCGACGTGCCGAGCGTGGCCGTCAGCGCGGTGACGGGTGCCGGCCTGGACGCGCTGCGCGCCGCCCTGGTCCGGATGACCGGCGGCCTGCCCGCCCCCGACCTCACCGCGGACGTACGGCTGTGGGTGGACCGGGCGTTCACGGTGCGCGGCCACGGCACGGTCGTCACCGGCACTCTCGGCGCGGGGACCGTGCGCGTCGGTGACCGGCTCCGGCTCGCCCGCGACGGGCGGACGCTGCGGGTACGCGGGCTGGAGTGCCTCAAGGAGCAGTGCCAGGAGGCCGGCGCGGTCGCACGGGTGGCGGTCAACGTGACCGGGCCGGGCGCCGCGGACCTGCGTCGCGGGGACGCGCTGCTCACCCCGGACCGCTGGCTGATCACCGGCGTCACGGACGTACGCCTGCGCGGCGACGCGGCCCGCGACCTGCCCCGCGACCTCACGCTGCACGCGGGCTCCGCGGCGGTGCCGGTGACGGTCCGTCCGCTCGGCACGGACACCGCCCGCCTGCGACTGGCCGCACCGCTGCCGCTGCGCGTCGGCGACGGCGCGCTGCTGCGCGACCCCGGGCTGCACCGTGTCCCGGCCGGGGTCACCGTGCTCGACGTCCGCCCGCCGCGGCTTGCCCGGCGCGGTGCGGCGGCGGCCCGGGCCAGGGAACTGGGGGCGGTCGCCGAACACGCCGACGGCGCGGGAGAACTGCGCCGACGCGGTCTCATCCACCGCTCCGAGCTGCTCGCCATGGGCGTGCGGCCCCCCGTGGAACCGGTCGCGGGGGAGTGGCTGGCGGACCCGGCCCACTGGGCGGCGCTGCGCGAGCGCCTGGCCGAGGCGGTCGAGGAGTACGCCGTCCGCAACCCCCTCGAACCCGGCATGCCCCTGGAGGCGGCCCGCCGGACGCTCGCACTGCCGGACCGCGGCCTCGTCGACGCGCTCCGGGCACACTGCCCCGCCCTGCGGTACCGCGACGGCCGGCTCTACGGCAGCCACGGCGGCCCCACCCTGCCGCCCGCGGCCGAGGCCGCGGTGGCAGCCGTACGCGCGGACCTCGCGCGTGCTCCGTTCCACGCCCCGGACGCCGGGCGGCTGCGCGAACTCGGCCTCACTCCCCAGCTGCTGGCGGCCGCCGAGGCCGCGGGAACCCTGCTGCGGATCGGCCCGGGGATCGTGCTGCTTCCGGACGCGGACGTACGGGCCGCGGCCGTCCTCGCCCGGCTGGCGCAGCCGTTCACCACCAGCCAGGCACGCCGGGCGCTGGACACCACGCGCCGGGTCGCCGTTCCGCTGCTGGAACACCTGGACCGGCACGGTCACACCGTGCGGGTGGACGCCGCGCTGCGCCGCTGCCCCGCACCCGGCCCGGACGGCCGGTGACGGGGCCCGAACGCGCCGGCCGGCGGAGACGGACGGGAATCGAACCCGCCTGCCCGAGTTGCTCGGACACCTCGGTTTTGAAGACCGGGAGGGCCACCAGGCACCCTTACGTCTCCCCGTCGGGCCATCGAACCGTCGCATTCCCGGGCAAGTCAACGCGCCACACGGCGCTCCCCCTCACCCGCAAGGACTGATGCACCCATGACCGACATCCGGACCGGTGTCCAGGAGCCACTGCAGCAGGGCCCCGCGCGGCTCACGCAGTACGCCCACGGCGGCGGTTGCGCCTGCAAGATTCCCCCCGGCGAACTCGAGGAGATCGTCGCCGCGCTGACGGTCCCGGGGACGCCCGGCGTCGCGAGGGGCGACCTGCTCGTGGGGCTCGAAGCCGGTGACGACGCGGCGGTCGTCCGGCTGCCGGGCACCTCCGGGGCGACCGCCGCCGTCGCCACGGCGGACTTCTTCACACCGGTGGTCGACGATCCCTACGACTGGGGCCGCATCGCCGCCGCCAACGCGCTCTCCGACGTCTACGCCATGGGCGGCACCCCGCTCGTGGCGGTCAACCTCCTGTGCTGGCCCCGGGACGTGCTTCCGTTCGACCTGGCACGAGAGGTGCTGCGCGGCGGACTGGACATCGCCGCGGCGGCGGGCTGTGTCGTGGCGGGCGGCCACAGCGTGGACGATCCGGAACCCAAGTACGGCATGGCGGTTACCGGCACCGTCGATCCGGACCGCCTCCTGCGCAACGACGCGGGACGGCCGGGGACGCCACTGTCGCTGACCAAACCACTGGGGCTGGGAGTCCTCAACAACCTGCACAAGGCGACCGGCGAGGTCTTCCCGCAGGCGATCGAGACGATGGTGGCGCTCAACCGCGACGCGGCCCGCGCCGCGCTGGCCGCGGGGGCGGTCTGCGCCACCGACGTCACCGGCTTCGGCCTGCTGGGACACCTGTACAAGCTCGCCCGCGCATCGGACGTGACGGCCGTCGTGGACTCCGCCGCGGTGCCGTTCCTCGACGGTGCCCGGGAGGCCGCCCGCACCGGACACATCAGCGGCGGCACCCGCCGCAACCTCGCATGGGTCACCCCGCACACCGACTTCGGCGGCACCGACGACCTGACCCGGCTCCTCCTCGCCGACGCCCAGACCTCCGGCGGCCTCCTCGTCGCCGGCGAGGTCCCCGGCGCCCCGGTCGTCGGCGAACTGGTCCCGCCGGGACCGCACCGGCTGGTCGTACGCTGACCGGACCCGTCGAGCGGCCGGAGGGCGGGGCAGCGGCCCGGGGCCGTTCCGGTGTGAGCGGAAAGCGCCTTCCGGCCGGTGCGAGAGGTGCCGGGCCCCGTGCGAGGGGCCCGGCAAGCAGGTGCGGGCGCAGCGCGCCCTCGCCAGGCTCGGCGCGATCCCGCACGTCTGCAACTACCTGGACGCCGGGCACCACGGCCGGCTCGCCTGGGACGACAACTTCGCCCCCGCGGCCGCCATCGTCAAGCAGGCGGCCACCAGCGCGGGCGCGACCGCCGACGACGTGGCCGGCTTCATCACCGACACGGCCAGCCACAGCGCCCTGAAGGAGACCAACTTCACCGCCAACGACACGGTGAACGGCACCTCCGTCCGCCAGTCGCTGGTCTCGGTCGGCTTCAACTCCGGCATCGGCATGCCGATCGACACCTTCCGCAACGGCTGGGGCGGCAGCGCCCGCCCGGCCGGACCCGGCGCGAGGACCAGCGTGGACAGCTATGTCGACGGCGGGCGCTACGACCGCCGGATCCACATCGGCAACTGGTGCAACCAGTCCGGAGCCGGTCTCGGCGAGCGTCCGCAGGCCAGCCCCGTCACCGGGATCGACGCCTACGTCTGGATCAAGCCTCCGGGCCAGTCCGACGGGTCCAGCACCGCCATCGCCGACGACGAGGACAAGGGCTTCGACCGGATGTGCGGCCCGACCTGCACGGGCAACGCCCGCAACGGCGACGACCTCTCGGGCGCGCTGCCCAACGCGCCGCTGTCCGGGCACTGGTTCTCCGCCCGGTTCCAGCAGCTGATGGCGAACGCCTGCCCGCCGCTGTCCTGGGACGGCGGCCGTCCGTTGGGGTCAGCCCCGGGAGTCCAGGGCCAGGCCCCGGCGGACGGCGCGCTCGACCGGCGAGTGGTTCCCGTCGGGGCGGTCCAGCTCCAGGGGCGCGTTCAGGTACAGCGGCGGCTGGGCCAGGAAGCGCGGACGGGTGCCGTGGTTCGGCTGCGCGGCATGGACGAGGAAGGGGTGGCACAGGTAGACGTCGCCCGGCCGGCCGGTGGCGAGAGCGACCGGCCGGTGCGCGGAGGCCGCCGCCACCTGTGCGCCGAGCTCCCGCAGCGTGGCACCCCGGGCGCCGTAGGGCTGCAGGATCCGGGGCACGTCCAGGTGCGAGCCGACCCGGATCCGGGTCGGGGCGTCCTGGTCGGTCACCTCGCTGAACAGGAACAGCATCAGCAGGGCGCGCTCCCTGGACCACAGGTTGGCGTACCAGTCGGTGGCACCCTCCGGCATGAAGCTCGTGTCGATGTGCCAGCCCGCGTCGTCCGGCTCCTCCCGGTGCGGGAACCTCAGCGGAAAGGCGCCCAGCGAGTAGCGAGGGTCCCAGCGCCGCTCACCGACCAGCAGGTCGAACGCCTCATGCAGCACATGGGAGTTGGGCGCGGCGGCGAACGGGCCGTCGGCCAGTCCGCCGACCCGGACCACCGGGTCCTTCCAGGTGGCCGGGTCCTCGGCGTCGTACCCCGTCTCCCGCCACAGCCGCCGGGCGCAGCCCTCGGCGACACGGGGTGCGACGGCGCCCTCGATCTTCACGAAGCCGTCGGTCACGAAGCGCTCGGCCAGCTCGTCGTCCATCCGGCCATCGTGGCCCGCCGGCCTTGCCGTCCGCATCCTGTTTTTTGCCGCCCCGGCAACGGGACTGGCCTTCGGGGGGCATGTCGGCGCAGGCTGGCGGCACCCGGACGAGAGGCCGCTCCCATGGCGCACGATCACCACCACCAGCACACCGACAGCCGTGCCCACCCGCACTCCCACACGGACATCGACTGGGCCGAGATGGCCCCGCACCTGGAATCGCAGGCGGAGCTGTTCGCCCCGCTCTACGAGAACGCCCTGGGCTGGCTCGGCACGGAGGTCACCGAGCCGGGGCTGATCGTCGACGCGGGCAGCGGGCCCGGTGTGGTGTCGTGCCTGTTCGCCGAGGCCTTCCCGGGCGCCCGGGTGGTGGCCGTGGACGGCAGCGAACCGCTCCTGGACCTGGCCACGGCCCGCGCGGCGCGCCTGGGCGTCGCGGACCGCTTCGGCGTCCTCGCCGGTGAACTCCCCGGCGTGCTGGACAAGCTGGAGTACCCGGCGGACCTCCTGTGGGCCGGGCACAGCCTGCACCACCTCGGCGACCAGCGGGCGGCGCTCACCGCCTTCGGCGAGCGGCTGGCCCCGGGTGGCACCCTGGCCATCCTCGAAGGGGGGCTGCCCAGCCGCTTCCTGCCCCGTGACCTCGGCTTCGGACGGCCCGGGCTCCAGGCACGGCTGGACGCGCTCCAGGAGGAGTGGTTCGCGCGGATGCGCGCCGACCTGGCGGGAACCGTCGCCGAGCCCGAGGACTGGCCCGCGCTGCTCGGCTCCGCCGGGCTCAGGTACGCCCGCAGCCGCACCTTCCTCATCGACCTGCCCGCCCCGGCCTCCGGCAAGGCCCGCGCCTACGTGACCGAGATCCTCTCCCGGCTGCGGGACACGGTCGGCGAAGGGCTTGACGCCGATGACCGTGCCACCCTGGACCGCCTCCTCGACCCGGCGGACCCGGCGAGCGCGCACCGCAGGCCGGACGTGTTCGTCCTGGGCGCCCGCACCGTGCACACGGCGGTACGGCCCGTCCGGCGGCGGCGGGCCGCGCCGGCCCGGAGGCTTCGGGAAGCCGCGGTGCCGGATTGAGCAACGCCCATGACGCGGACGGCGGTTGACATCGAGAGCACTCGAAGTGATGGACTCCGGGTCGATCGTCCAGTCACCAGGGGGAAACATCATGACCGACTCTCCGGTCGCGCTCGTCACCGGTGGCGGCAGCGGCATCGGCGCCGCCGTCGCACGGCAACTGCTCGACGCCGGTCACCGGGTGGCCGTCACCGGCCGCGGTGAGCGGCGGCTGCGCGCCTTCGCCCGCGAACTCGGCGACCCGGACGGCCTGTTGACCGTCGTGGGGGACACCGCCGAGTACGCCGACGTGCAGGCGGCGGTCGAGCGCACGCTCAAGACGTACGGCAGGCTCGACACAGTCGTCGCCAACGCCGGCTTCGCCACCCATGACACCGTGGTGGACGGCGACCCGGCGGGCTGGCCCGAGATGATCCTCACCAACGTCCTCGGCCCCGCCCTGCTGATCCGGGCCTCCGTCGACGCCCTGAAGGCGAGCCGGGGCCGGATCGTGCTGGTCGGCAGCGTCGCCGGGTTCGTGAACACGCCCGGCAACCTGTACGGCGCGACCAAGTGGGCGGTCACCGGGCTCGCGGAGAACACCCGCCGCCAGGTCACCGACTTCGGCATCGGCGTCACGCTGGTCGCGCCGGGCCGGGTGGAGACCCCGTTCTGGGAGGCCAACGGCAGCCTGCCGCCCGGTCTTCTGCTGACCGCCGACCAGATCGCCGACTCGGTGGTGTGGGCGATCCGGCAGCCGGCCGGCGTGGACGTCAACACCCTCGTCGTACGGCCGCTGGGGCAGCCCAACTGACCTGTCCAGGGCTGGTCCCGGCCTGTCCGGGACCAGCCCGCTCCCGGCCTGTCAGTTGGCGCTCAGGAACTGCTTCGCCAACTGGTCACCTAGAGACACCGCCGCGCTGTGGCTCTCGATGGGGGAGACCTTGGAGTTCTTGAACAGGATGTAGGTCACGCCGGAGTCGGTGCCGCCGGTCTCCGGGTCGGGGTCGATGCCCAGGGCCTGGGCGGTGGCGTAGGACGCCTCGCCGATGATCTGCGTGGGGCCGGTGTCGCCGACCACCGCGTACTCCACCTTGTTGTTGTAGATGACGGCCACCACGCCGCCGCCCTTGATGCCGGCGCTGGAGTAGTTCCATATGCTGCTGGAGCTGGGCACCACCACGTAGGGCAGGGTCTCCGCCTTCAGCGGGCTGCCGTCGGACTGGTGGAAGGCCGTGTCGTCCTGGTACCAGGGATCGCGGTCCTCGTTGCAGTTGGTGGTGCGCTGGCCGTCGCAGTCGATGTCCATGTCGGACTTCCAGAACACCGCGCCGTTCTTGCCGCACACGGGGACCGTGGCCGAGGTCTCGTCGTCGGTCCGGTACTTGCCGTTGGAGATCTGGGAGCAGGAGGTCACCTTGGCGAGCAGGTCGGCCGCGCTGACCGAGCCCTCCTGGGCGGACTTCGGGACGGTGGCGCCGGACGCGCTCGCGGGAAGCACTCCGGCGGCCAGCAGTGCGGCCCCGGAGGCCGCGGCGAGGGTCAGTGTTCGGATGCGCACTGTGGGGGTCCCCTTCTGTTAGGAAAGTTTCCTGACCGGGTGCCGTACAAGGTGGCCCCAGCTGCATGTCCGCGTCAACCCCTGAGTGTGAACTCGGGGAATTGTCATGCATTGCGGGCGAATGAGCCCCGGGGAACACTGGTGGTGCAGGACATTCCGAACATTTACGCAGGAGCCGCGCGCGGGTTGGGTGGTGGCTCCGGTGGCTCCTGGGAGACGAGGGGTCATGTTCGTACGTACCGTGTACGTCACCGGCGATCCGGCGCGGATCGACGCGGCCGTCCGGGCGCTGAACAGCGAGGGGCGCAGTCTGCTGGAGGAGCGCCCCGGGTACCGGGGTGCGGGCGTCTTCGTCGACCGGGAGCTGGGCAAGCTGCTGGCGGTGAGCTGGTGGGGCTCCGAGGAGGCACGGCGCAACAGCGACCAGGTGATGCGCGAGCGGCGCGGGCCGATGCTGGAGCCGTTCGCGGGCACCGTCACCGTCGAGAACTACGAGGTGGCCGTCTTCCGCTCGGCGCAGCCGCCGAGGGTGGGCGGCGGAGTGCGGACGACCAGGGTGGAGTTCGACCCGTCCGACGCGGACCTGTTCGTCGAGACGTTCCGCGCGTCGGCGATACCCCGCCTGGAGACGCTGCCCGGGTTCGCACGGTGCGCCCTGTTCGTGGACCGGGAGCTGGGCCGGGGCCTGGCCGGTGTGCTCTTCGTCGACCGCGCCTCGATGGCCGCGTCCCGCGGCTGCCAGGCGGCCGCGCGGCGACAGGACGTGGCCAAGGCGCATGTGACCGTGATCGCCCTGGAGGAGTTCGAGGTCGTCCACGCGGACATGCACTCCGACTGACGGTCCCCCGCACGGGCGTCGGGGAACGCGGACGGGGGGGGCCGCCCCCCCACGGCGCGGCGGGCGGGGGGCGGCGCGGCGGGGGGCGG
>NZ_JBHZAN010000010.1:0-113292 GCF_042754285.1 Streptomyces sp. NPDC059224 | reverse complement strand
GGGTGTTTTGGTGGCCGCCCCCGCGTAAAGCCCCCCCGTCTGCCGCCCCCCCGCCGGGGGGGGGGGCACGGGGCCGGCCCGCCCCCCGGTACCCCGGGGGGCACGGCCGGTGCGCTGCGCGGCGGGCTGCGGCTCAGCCCACGTCGAAGGTGGCCGGGTCGGGGCCGATGCGGCGGTCCTCGTTGAGCGCGCTGATCGCCGCGAGGTCCTCGGTGTCCAGGCTGAAGTCGAACACCTCGATGTTCTCCTTGATCCGGGACGGCGTGACCGACTTCGGGATCACCACGTTGCCCAGCTGGATGTGCCAGCGCAGCACGACCTGGGCCGGGGTGCGGTTGTGCTTCTGCGCGATGGCGACGATCGCGGGCACCTCCAGCAGGCCCTTGCCCTGGCCGAGCGGCGACCAGGCCTCGGTGGCGATGCCCTGCTCATCGTGGAACTCCCGGGCCGCGTGCTGCTGCAGGTGCGGGTGCAGTTCGATCTGGTTGACCGCCGGGATGACCGACGTCTGCTCGATCAGCCGCTCCAGGTGCTCCGGGAGGAAGTTCGAGACGCCGATCGCCCGGACCCGGCCGTCGGCCAGCAGCTTCTCGAACGCGCGGTAGGAGTCGACGTACTTGCCCCGGGTCGGCAGCGGCCAGTGGATGAGGTACAGGTCCAGGTGGTCCAGACCCAGCTTCGCCAGCGACGCGTCGAAGGCGCGCAGGGTGGCGTCGTACCCGTGGTCGGCGTTCCAGAGCTTGGTGGTGACGAAGATGTCCTCGCGAGGCACACCGGAGGCGGCGATGGCCTTGCCGGTGCCCTCCTCGTTGCCGTAGATCGCCGCTGTGTCGATGCTGCGGTACCCGGCCTCCAGTGCCGTGGCGACGGCCCGCTCGGCCTCGTCGTCGGGCACCTGCCACACACCGAAGCCCAGCTGGGGCATCTCGATGCCGTTGTTGAGGATTTTCGGGGGGACCTTGCTGCTCACGAGCTCTCGATCCTTAGGTTGTCGACAGGTGGTACCCCCATCGTCAACGATCACCGGCCGTGATGCATTCCTGAGCCCGGAATCCGCCGGAACCGTGCGCCGAGTCGGCCTCCCGAGACGGAGATTGGCCGGAAATGCATCCGGCCTTACGGGTCCGGACCATTGACCGCGGCCCGTTCCTGCCGCTGTCTGCGCTCTGAGACCCCCGACCTCACGAAAGCAGGTACGTGCCCATGGGCGAGATGAGGCCCGAAGGCAAGCGGCCGGAACCCGCCGTCCGGCAGACATCCGATGAAAAGGTCGGGCGAAGCCCTGGTCACCAGGTCGTGGAGACGGCACTCGAAGTGACCGGTTACGCCCTCGGCGGCGAGGACGCGCTCACCCTGGTCCTGCTCCGGGCCCGTACCCGAGCGCTCCACCGTGACCAAGGTGCCGGGCGGTCTGGCTGTGGCTGTCCACCACCGGCTGCGACAACAGGGGCGACGAGCCCGACGGATCCGACCAGGTCCTCCGGATCGACATCAGGTGCCGGCCGATGGTCCCTCAGGCCCGGTAGAGGGCCTCGACCTCGTTGGCGTAGGCGTTCTCGATCGCCTTGCGCTTGAGCTTCAACGACGGGGTCAGCAGGCCGTGTTCCTCGGTGAACGGCTGGGCGAGGATACGGAAGGTACGGATCGACTCGGCCTGTGAGACCAGAGTGTTGGCGGCCACCACCGCGCGCCGCACCTCGGTCTCCAGGTCGTCGTCGCGCACCAGCTGGGCCGCGGACATCGGCGGTTTGCCGCGCATCTGCAGCCAGTGCTCGACGGCCTCGGTGTCCAGGGTGATCAGAGCGGCGATGTAGGGGCGGTCGTTGCCCACCACGATGCACTGGTTGACCAGCGGATGGTCGCGCACCCGCTCCTCCAGGACACCGGGGGAGACGCTCTTGCCGCCGGAGGTCACGAGGATCTCCTTCTTGCGGCCGGTGATGGTCAGATAGCCGTCCTCGTCGAGAACGCCGAGGTCGCCGGTTGCCAGCCAGCCGTCGTGCAGGGATGCGTCGGTGGCCTTCTGGTTGTTGAGGTAGCCCTGGAAGACGTTGTCGCCGTGCAGCCACACCTCGCCGTCGTCCGCGATGTGCACGGCGGTGCCCGGGATGGCCTGGCCGACCGTGCCGTAGCGGGTGCGCTCGGGCGGGTTGGCGGTGGCGGCCGCCGTCGACTCGGTCAGGCCGTAACCCTCGTAGATCTGCACGCCCGCGCCGGCGAAGAACAGGCCGAGCCTGCGGTCCATGGCCGAGCCGCCGGACATCGCGTTGCGGATCCGGCCGCCCATCGCCGCCCGCACCTTGGCGAAGACGAGCTTGTCGAAGACCTGGTGCTGCACCCGCAGTGACGCCGACGGGCCGGCTCCGGTGCCCCACGCCTTCGCCTCGACGGCGTCGGCGTACTTCACGGCGATCTCGACGGCCTTCTCGAACGGGCCGCCCTTGCCCTCCTTCTCCGCCTTGCGCCGGGCCGCGTTGAACACCTTCTCGAAGATGTACGGCACGGCAAGGATGAACGTCGGCCGGAACGCGGCCAGGTCGGGCAGCAGCGCGGCGGCGTTCAGCTGCGGCTGATGGCCGAAGCGGACGCCGTGCCGGATCGCGGCAACCTCGACCATGCGGCCGAAGACATGCGCGAGCGGCAGGAAGAGCAGGGTGGAGACCTCCTCGCCCTTCTTCGCACGGAACACCGACTCCCAGCGG
Organism: Streptomyces sp. NPDC059224; assembly: GCF_042754285.1. NCBI lineage: Bacteria > Bacillati > Actinomycetota > Actinomycetes > Kitasatosporales > Streptomycetaceae > Streptomyces > Streptomyces sp. NPDC059224. The sequence goes on along the minus strand of NZ_JBHZAN010000010.1, from coordinate 110,590 downwards.
CCGACGACCGTGTCCGCCTCGTACATGAAGTTGCCGTGCGAGAGGACACAGCCCTTCGGCCGGCCGGTGGTGCCCGAGGTGTAGATGATCGTGGCGACCGAGTCCGGGGTGACCGCCTGCCGGTGCCGGTGCACGACCTCGTCCTCCAGGTGTGCGCCCGCGTCGTACAGCTCCTGCACCGCGCCGGAGTCCAGCTGCCACAGCTGGCGCAGCTGCGGCAGCCGGTCGATGACGGTGGCGATCGTCATCGCGTGGTCCTCGTGCTCCACGATCGCGGCCGTGCACTCGGCGTCGTACAGCATCCAGAAGCACTGTTCGGCCGACGACGTGGGGTAGACCGGCACGACCTGGGCGCCGATCGTCCACAGGGCGAAGTCGAACAGCGTCCACTCGTAGCGGGTGCGGGACATGATCGCGACCCGGTCACCGAACCGGATGCCGCGTGCCAGCAGGCCCTTGGCGAGGGCCAGGACCTCGTCGCGGAACTCGGCGGAGGTCACATCACGCCAGTTTCCGAGGTCGTCCTTGCGGCCCAGGGCGATGTGCAGCGGGTCCGTCAGGGCATGCTCGAACACGCAGTCGGCCAGACCGCCCACCGGCGGCGTCGACGCCAACGGCGGGTTGGTGAACTCGCGCAAACCCCGCTCCCGCTTCTCGCTCCCCAGTCACGCTCCGCACAGCGCCGTGAAAGCTACCCCACCGGAGAACCGTTCGGGAGGGGGTGCGAAATCGAGCATTGCGCTCGTATGCGCCCGTCAGGGCCTGGAAAATGCGCTCACATGGGGAAGGGTCGGACAGAATACCTACGGCAGAGTAAGTTCCGCCTCCGTAATCTCCACTGAATCTGTACGACCCGGTTACCGCCCCTGGCCGGTTACCGGCCGGTCGGCCCCGCGGCAGGGCCGTGTCCTCCGGCGACTGCCTGACCGGGTCCGTTGTCGGCCCCCGCGCCGCCCGCGCACGGGTCATCCGTGCCCTCACCACGGTTCCCGGAGACGGCGACCCCGAGCGCGTACCCCGGCCGCCGGACGGTGTTCACCGCACCACCCGCCGTCCCGGGCCCGGTCGGCCGGCACCGCCGTCGGCGCCGCGCCCGCGACCGTCGGTGACACGCGCCCGGTGCCGACACCCACCAGCGCGAACCCCGGTGTCGGGGCAGCCCGTCAGGAGCCGCCTCGTCGTGCCCCGCCAGCGCCTGGCCCACGGCGTGCATCGCGGCCGGTGTGGTGGTGATCCACAGCACCGCGGACTTCGAGAATCCCAGCACCTCGGACCGGTGCCCGACGTCGATGCAGGCCGCCCCGGAGGCGAGCAGCCCGGCCGGCCGGCGCCGGTGCGGGCGACCTCGGCCAGGCGGTGCTCGGCGCCCGTGCCGCGTGATACCGCGACGTAGCGGGGGTCGTGGTGTGGGTGCCGGCCACGGAGGGCCCGGGGCGCCGCCGGTCAGGGGCGCCTGAGGTGGGTGCCACTGGCCAGGATCGCCGCGGCCAGCGCGTCCGCCGCGGACTGGGCCGGTGACCGCCTGGGGCCGTGCACCAGGACGAAGTCGACCTTGCCCAGGTCCGGGAGGTCCGCCCGGTCGGGGACGCGGAACAGGCCCGGGGGGATCAGGCCCCTCGAGTGGGCCATCACGCCCAGGCCCGCCCTGGCCGCCGCGATCAGCCCGTTCAGGCTGCCGCTCGTGCAGACGACGCGCCACGGGCGGCCCTGGCGTTCCAGGGCCTCCAGGGCCAGGGTGCGGGTGATGCCCGGCGGGGGATAGACGATCAGCGGGACCGGGCGGTCGGGGTCCACGCGGAGCCGTTCCGCGCCGATCCACACCAGGTCGTCGTGCCAGACCAGCTCGCCCAGCGGATCCTCCGCGCGCCGCTTCGCCAGTACCAGGTCCAGCTTCCCGGCGGCCAGCTGCTCGTGCAGGGTGCCCGACAGCTCCACCGTCAGCTCCAGGTCCACCTCGGGGTGGTCGTGGCGGAACCCCTCCAGGATCTCCGGCAGCCGGGTGAGGACGAAATCCTCCGACGCGCCGAAGCGGAGCCGGCCGCCGACCCGGGTACCCGTGAAGAAGGCCGCCGCCTGCTCGTGCACCTCCAGGAGCCGGCGGGCGAAGCCGAGCATCGCCTCGCCGTCCTCGGTCAGTTCCACCGAGTGCGTGTCCCGGGAGAACAGCTGGCGGCCGGCCGCGTCCTCCAGACGGCGGACGTGCTGGCTGACCGTCGACTGGCGCAGTCCCAGCCGGCGGGCCGCCTGGGTGAAGCTGAGGGTCTGGGCCACCGCGAGGAAGGTCCGCAGCTGCGAGGGTTCGTACACTCCGGCAGGCTATCGCGGAACGCGATGGCAGTCAGAGTGGTATACCGGATTCCCGATCACCTTTCGGAGGAGGACGATGGGGAGGGGCCTTCCGGCCTCCAGCGACAGCCCGGCGCACGCGCCGGCCGACACCGTGGACCGACCGCAAGTGGAGCACCGTGAAACGCCTGAGCTGGCCCCGTCGGATGCCGATCGACCCGTACGTCCTGCTGCTGCTCGGGACGGTGGGCCTCGCCGCGCTCCTCCCGGCCCGGGACACGGCCGCCGACGTGGCCTCCGGCGCCTCCACGGCCGCGATCGCCTTTCTGTTCTTCCTCTACGGCGCCCGGCTGTCCACCCGGGAGGCCGTCGACGGACTGCGGCACTGGCGGCTCCACGTCACGGTCCTGGTCTGCACCTTCGTGGTCTTCCCGGTGCTCGGCCTGGCCGCCCGCGGCCTGGTGCCCGTGCTGCTCACCCATCCGCTCTACCAGGGGCTCCTTTTTCTCACCCTGGTGCCCTCGACCATCCAGTCGTCGATCGCCTTCACCTCGATCGCCCGGGGCAACGTGCCCGCCGCGATCTGCGCCGGGTCCTTCTCCTCGCTGATCGGGATCGTCCTGACCCCGCTGCTCGCCGCCGCACTGCTCGGCAGCGGCGGAGGCGGCTTCTCCGCCGACTCGATCGTCAAGATCGTCCTCCAGCTGCTGGTGCCGTTCCTCGCCGGACAGCTGCTGCGCCCGTGGGCCGGGAAGTTCATCGCCCGGCACAAGAAGATCCTAGGCCTGGTCGACCGCGGGTCGATCCTGCTCGTCGTCTACACCGCGTTCAGCGAGGGCATGGTCCGCGGCATCTGGCACCAGGTCAGCGCCGTCCGGCTGGCCGGGCTGCTCGCCGTCGAGGCCGTACTGCTCGCCGTGATGCTCCTGCTGACCTGGTACGGCGCCAGGGCGCTCGGCTTCGGCCGCGGGGACCGGATCGCCATCCAGTTCGCGGGGTCCAAGAAGTCCCTCGCGTCCGGGCTGCCCATGGCCAGTGTCCTGTTCGGCGCCCACGCCTCGCTGGCCGTGCTGCCGCTGATGCTGTTCCACCAGATGCAGCTCATGGTGTGCGCGGTCATCGCCAAGCGCCGCGCCCATGACCCGGAGGCCCAGGAGGCGGACGCCGCGCCCCCTGCCGCCCCCGCGGCGACGCCACGGCCGCCGGTGCGCACCGGGACCTCCGGCCGCTGAGCGGACACGTGGGCGGACGCGACCAGGTCACGGGCCTGTTGATCCGGATTTCCGGTACGGACGGCTGATGGCGGCTAACGTTCCGTCATGACCGCACCCCTGGCGCTCGACCCGGCGCGCACCGCTCTCGTCCTCGTCGACCTGATGGACCGCATCGTCGCGCTGCCCCTGGAGCCCCGCAAGGGCACCGACGTCCTGCACACCGCCGAGGAACTGGCCCACTCCTTCCGGGCGGCCGGCGCACCCGTCGTGCTGCTCCGCGTGGAACGGCCCGCACTCGCCGACCAGCCGCCGGGCAGCGGGCTGGTGGCCGGACTCCGCAGAGAAGGGGACCTGGAGATCGTCAAGCACACCATCGGCGGCTTCCAGGGCACGGAACTCGACGCCCGGCTGCGCCGGCTCGGCGTCACCCGTCTGGTGTTCGGCGGCATCGCCACCAACCTCGGCGTCGAGTCCACCGCCCGTGCCGCCGCCGACCTCGGCTACGACCTCGTCTTCGTGGCGGACGCCATGGCCGCCCTCACCGCCGCCGAGCACGACGCCTCCGTCCGGCTCGACTTCCCGCGCCTGGGCACGGTCGTGACCGCGGCCGACGTACGCCTCACCCCCGCCTGACCGCTCAGACCAGCGACCCGCCTCCGTCCACGACCACCACCGACCCGGTGCTGTATCCCCCCCGCATCAGGTACAGGTACGCCTCCGCCACATCCGCCGGCTCGCCCATCCGCCCCACCGGCAGCGACTCGGCGGACGACCGGTACAGCTCCTGGCGCGTAGCCTCCGGCAGCGTCCGCCACAGCTCGGTGCGCACCACTCCCGGCGAGACCACGTTGACCCGCACCGGCGCCAGCTCCACGGCCAGCGCCCGCGTCAGCGACTCCATCGCCCCGCACAGCGCCGACGCGACACTCGACCCCGGCAGCGGCCGCTGCCCCGCCGTCCCGGTCGTCAGCACCACCGAACCGCCCGGACGGATCGACCCGACGCCCTGCTTCACCACCGTGTACGCACCGAACAGCCGGGTGTCCAGGAAACGCCGGGCCGCCTCGACACTCGTCCCGGCCACCGTCTCCAGCAGCAGCGCGTCACCCGCCGTGAACACCAGGTGGTCGTAGCCGCCGACCGCGGCGAAGAAGCCGCGCACCGCCTCCTCGTCCGTGGCGTCCAGCACCCGCCCCTCGACCCCCTCGGGCAGCACCTTCAGCGCCGCGTCCACGTTCTCCTGACGGCGCGAGGCGACCACCACGTGAGCGCCTTCCCGCGCCGCGCCCTGCGCGACCGCGAGCCCGATGCCCGACGTACCCCCGACGACAACCACGCGCTGACCCTGCAGATCCATGACCGGCCCCTTCCGAGCTGCTGTTCCGTCCCGTTCGGACGCTTCCAGCCTGCGACCTTTCGGCAGCCGCCGTCCAAGACCTCTTTCGTCGGTGGCGATACCCTGAAGACATCGTCGTCACCGGCCGGGAGGCGTGGGCATGGATCTGGATCTGCGCAAGGTCCGTTACTTCGTGGCGGTCGCCGACCTCCTCCACTTCGGCCGGGCGGCCGAGAGCCTGCACATCGCCCAGCCGGTGCTCAGCCGCCAGATCCGCGCGCTGGAGAAGGACCTGGGCGCCGAGCTGTTCGTCCGCGACAGCCACGGTGTGACCCTGACCGACGCCGGGCGTCAGCTGCTCGACGACGCCAGGCAGCTGCTGGCGGTCGCCGCCGGCACCCGGCGCCGCGTCCTCCAGGCCGCCCGCGGCCGGCGCCGTCTGGTCGTCGGGTTCCGCGCCGGTGTCGTCGTCACCCGGGCCCTGCGTGCCTTCACCGCGGCCCACCCGGACGTCGAGACCAAGGCCTGCCGGGTCGAGTGGGACGACCAGGAGGAACTGATCCTCCAGGGCACCGTCGACATCGCCTGCGTACGGCAGCCGGTCCGGCCGGACGGACTCGAACTGCGCCCGCTGTACAGCGAGCCCCGGGTGGCCATGCTCCCGGACCGGCACCGGCTGGCCGGGAAACAGGAGATCTCACTGGCCGACCTCCAGGGCGAGCAGTGGGTGCGCTACAACGACCCGCTCCCCGGCGACCTGCCGCTGCGCACCATCGAGGAGAAGTTCGAGTGCGTGGCCGCCGGCACCGCCATCACGATGGTGCCGCGCTCGGTCGCCCAGCAGTACTCCCGTCCCGACATCGCCTACGTCCCGGTCACCGACGCCGAACCCGACCAGGTGCTGCTGGCCTGGGCGGCCGGCCGCCGCTCCCCGCTGATCGCCGCGTTCGCCGAGGCCGCGGCGGGCGTCGCGGAACCAGGCTGAGGCGGGGCCCCTGCGGCGCAGGGGGCGCTCCCCGCCGGTCGGGGCCCCGCCGCCGTGCCGCGGGGAACCGGTTCAGCCCTGGGCGGCCGCGGCCCGCAGGGCGATGCGGTCCTCGCCCGCGTACACGTTCATGTTCGGACCCCGCAGGAAGCCGACCAGGGTCAGACCGGTCTCCGCCGCCAGGTCCACCGCCAGCGAGGACGGCGCGGAGACCGCCGCCAGCATCGGGATGCCCGCCATCACCGCCTTCTGCGCAAGTTCGAAGGAGGCCCGGCCGGAGACCAGCAGGATCGCCCGGGAGAGCGGCAGGCCGCCGTTCTGCAGGGCCCGTCCGACCAGTTTGTCGACCGCGTTGTGCCGGCCGACGTCCTCACGGATGTCCACCAGCTCCCCGTCCTCGGTGAACAGGGCCGCCGCGTGCAGCCCCCCGGTCCGGTCGAACACCTGCTGGGCCGCGCGGAGCCGGTCGGGGAGGCTCGCGAGCAGCCGGGCTTCCACCCGGACCGGGGGAGTGTCGGCGATCGGCCAGCGGGCCGTCGTACGCACCGCGTCGAGGCTCGCCTTGCCGCACAGGCCGCAGGACGAGGAGGTGTAGACGTTCCGCTCCAGGGTGAAGTCGGGGAGCTCGACCCCGGGCGTGGTCCGTACGTCGACCACGTTGTAGGTGTTGGAGCCGTCCACCGTCGCCCCCGCGCAGTAGACGATGTTCTGCAGGTCGTCGGCGGTCGCCAGGACGCCTTCGCTCACCAGGAACCCGGCCGCGAGCGCGAAGTCGTCGCCGGGCGTGCGCATCGTGACGGCCAGCGGTTTCCCGTTGAGTCTGATCTCCAGCGGTTCCTCGGCGACGAGCGTGTCCGGCCGGGCGGAGACCGCTCCGTCCCGGATCCGCAGGACCTTGCGTCGTTCCGTGACTCGTCCCATGGTCTGATCAGCCCCGGTTCTGTACGTGCTGGTAGCCGAAACGGCCCTTGATGCAGAGATTGCCGTGGGTCACCGGGTTGTCGTGCGGCGAGGTGACCTTGACTATCTCATTGTCCTGCACATGGAGGGTGAGGTTGCAGCCCACACCGCAGTACGCGCACACGGTGGTCGTCTCCGTCTGCCGCGACTCGTCCCAGGTGCCCGCCGCCCGCATGTCGAACTCCGACTTGAACGACAGCGCCCCGGTGGGACACACCTCCACGCAGTTCCCGCAGTAAACACAGGCCGAGTCGGTCAGCGGGGCGTCGTGCTCCACGGCGATCCGGGCGTCGAAGCCGCGCCCGGCGACCGAGATCGCGAAGCTGTTCTGCCACTGGTCGCCGCAGGCGTCCACGCACTTGTAGCAGAGGATGCACTTTCCGTAGTCGCGCACGTACAGATCGTTGTCGACCCGGGGCTCCTCGTCCAGCCGGGCCGCGCCGGGGCCGAAGCGGTCCGGTCTCGCCTCGTACTCCTTGATCCACTCGGCTGCCCGCGGGGTCGTCGACAGGTCCACGGAGGAGGCCAGCAGCTCCAGGACGATCCTGCGGCTGTGCCGGACGCGCTCGGTGCCGGTGCGCACCACCATCCCCGGCTCGGCCTTCCGCGAACAGGCCGGCACCAGGGTCCGGGCGCCCTCCACCTCGACCACGCACACCCGGCAGGCGTTCTTCGGGCGCAGGGTGTCGCCCTCGCAGAGCGTCGGGACGTCCGTGCCGGCCGCCCGGCAGGCCTCCAGGATCGTCGAGCCCTCCGGGGCCCGGACCTGATCGCCGTCGATCGTGAACTCGAGGAGCCGGCGCGGGATCCCCAGCGGTGTGACGGTCATCGGTACGCTCCCAGACGGTCGATGGCGGATTCCACGGCGTTCCAGGCGGTCTGGCCCAGACCGCAGATCGAGGCGTCCCGCATCGCCCGGCCGACCTCGCGCAGCAGCGCGATGTCGTCGGCCGCCCCGGCGCCGGTGCGCGCGACGATCCGGTGCAGTGCCTCCTCCTGCCGGACCGTGCCCACCCGGCACGGCACGCACTGACCGCAGGACTCGTCCCGGAAGAACTGGGCGATCCGGAGCAGGAGCCGGGGGAGCGGCACGGTGCCGTCGAAGGCCATGACCACACCGGAGCCGAGTGTGGTGCCCGCCTGTGCGGTGCCCTCGAAGGTGAGCGGGATGCCCAGTTCGTCGGGCCGTACGAAGCCGCCGGCCGCCCCGCCGAGCAGCACGGCCCGCAGGTCCTCCCGGACTCCGGCGAGCCGGAGCAGCTCGCCGAGCGTGGCGCCGAACGGCAGCTCGTAGACCCCGGGGCGGGCCACGCTCCCCGACACGCAGAAGAGCTTCGGGCCGGTGGATTTCGCGGTGCCGATCGCCGCGTACGCCGGGGCGCCCATGGTCAGGATCGGCAGCACGTTGACCAGCGTCTCCACGTTGTTCTCGGCCGTCGGCTTCCCGAACAGCCCCTTCTCCACCGGGAACGGCGGCTTCGAGCGCGGCTCGCCCCGGTACCCCTCGATGGAGTTGAACAGGGCCGTCTCCTCACCGCAGATGTACGCCCCGGCACCGCGCCGGATCTCGATGTCGAAGGCGAAGCCCTGGCCGAGGACGTCGTCGCCGAGGAAGCCCCGGGCGCGCGCCTGGCCGATCGCGTGCCGCAGACGCCGGGTCGCTCGCGGGTACTCGCCGCGGACGTAGACGAAGCCCCGGTGCGCGCCGATCGCGTACGCCGCGACGGTCATCGCCTCCACCAGCGCGTACGGGTCGCCCTCCAGGAGCACGCGGTCCTTGAAGGTGCCCGGCTCGGATTCGTCGGCGTTGCAGACGAGGTGGTGCGGCCGGTCCGGGTGGGACGCCGTGGCCTGCCACTTGCGGCCGGTGGGGAAGGCGGCGCCGCCGCGCCCGACCAGGCCGGAGTCGGTGACCTCGCGGATGACGCCGGCGGGACCGAGCGCGAAGGCCCGGCGCAGGGCGGTGTAGCCGCCGTGCGCACGGTAGTCGTCCAGGGACGCCGGGTCGACCACGCCGACCCGCCGGAGCAGGACGAGGCCCTCCTGGCCCGCCTGCGGCACGGCCGACGCGGCCGGTGGCTCCTGCGGTGCCGAGTCGGGCGCGGTGGCCGCGAGGACGGCCGTGGCCACGGTCGCCGGCGCCGCCACCGCCGTACGCACCGTTTCCCCGGCCCGGATGGCGAGGGCGGCCGGGGCCCGCTCGCACAGCCCCAGACAGGGGCCGCGCTCGACGTGCACGTCAGCGCCCAGCTTCTCCTCCGCCCCGGCGCACAGCGCGGACGCCCCGGCCGCCGTGCACGCCAGGTCCGTGCAGACGTGCAGGACGGTCGCAGGGCGGGGGGTGACGGAGAACATCGCGTAGAAGGTGGCCACGCCGTAGGCCTCGGCCGGCGGGACCGTCAGGCGGCGGCACAGGTAGTCGAGGGCGCCCGCGCTGATCCAGCCGACCCGGTCGTTGATCGCGTGCAGCCCCGGCAGCAGCAGGTCGCGGCGGTCCCGGGCCTCCCGGCCGCCGCGCGCCCACCTCAGGTCCGCGTCGCAACGGTCGGCGCCCTCCCAGGAGGATTCCGGGGGGCCCAGCAGGGCGTCGACGGCCGCCCGTTCCTCGTCCGTCGGTTTGCTGTCGCCGAAGTGCAGGTCCACTGGGTCACCTCACGATGGTCGCGACCGGGAGCTTCTCGATGCGGATCGCCGACGCCTTGAACTCCGCCGTCCCCGCGATCGGGCAGTTGGCCTCGATCGTCAGCTGGTTGGTGTCCACCTCGTCGGGAAAGTGCATGGTCATGAAGGCGAGGCCGGGGCGCAGCGCGGTGTCGACCCAGACCGGGGCCACCACCGAGCCCCGCCGCGAGGACACCCGGACCTCCTCGCCGACCGCGACCCCGTACCGTTCGGCGTCCTCGGGGCACAGTTCGATGTACTCGCCGCGCCGCAGCGGGGAGGCGTAACCACCGCTCTGCACCCCGGTGTTGTAGGAGTCGAGCCGGCGTCCGGTGGTGAGCCGGACCGGGTACTCCTCGTCGGTGAGGTCGACCGGCGGATCGTGCCGGACCAGCCCGAAGGGGGCCGGTGCCCCGCGCCGTGCCGGATCCTTCTCCCACAACCTGCCGTGCAGATAGGCCGGTTCGAGGCGCTCGGTGCTCGGGCACGGCCACTGGATGCCCTGGTGCTCGGCGAGCCGGTCGTAGGTCATCCCGTAGTGGTCCGGGGAGACCGATCTCAGCTCGTTCCAGACGGTCTCCGCGTCGGCGTACTTCCAGTCGTGGCCGAGCCGGGCGGCGAGGTCGCAGATGATGTCGATGTCCTCGCGGGCCTCGCCGGGCGGGGTCACGGCCCGGCGCACCCGCTGCACCCGGCGTTCGCTGTTGGTGGTGGTGCCCTCGGTCTCCGCCCAGCCGGCGGTCGCGGGCAGCACCACGTCCGCCAGCTCGGCGGTCCTGGTGAGGAAGATGTCCTGCACGACCAGGAAGTCCAGGGCCGTCAGCCGGCGGATCGCCTGCTCACTGTCGGCCTCCGACTGCGCGGGGTTCTCGCCGATGCAGTAGACCGCCTTGAGCGTGCCCTCCTCCATGGCCTCGAACATCTCGGTGAGGGTCAGCCCGTAGTGCGGCTGGATGACCGTGTCCCAGGCCGACTCGAACTTCAGCCGGGCGTCCGGGTCGAGGATGTCCTGGAAGCCGGGCAGCCGGTTGGGGATCGCGCCCATGTCGCCGCCGCCCTGCACGTTGTTCTGGCCCCGCAGCGGCTGCAACCCGGCGCCGTAGCGTCCCACTTGACCGGTGAGCAGGGAGAGGTTGATCAGCGCGCGGACGTTGTCGGTGCCGTTGTGGTGCTCGGTGATGCCGAGGGTCCAGCACAGCTGGGCGCGCTCGGCACGGGCGTAGGCGTGCGCCAGGTCCCGGATCGCGGCGGCCGGAACGCCGGTCACCTTCTCCGCCAGCGACAGCGTCCACGGTTCGACGAGTGCCCGGTACTCCTCGAAGCCGGTGGTCGCCCGCTCGACGAACGCCTCGTTGGCCAGCCCGGCGTGGATGATCTCGCGGCCGATCGCGTGCGCCATCGGGATGTCCGTGCCGACGTTCAGCCCGAGCCAGCTCTCCGCCCACTCGGCGGTCGAGGTGCGGCGCGGGTCGACGGCGTACATCCGGGCGCCGTTCCTGATGCCCCTGAGCACGTGCTGGAAGAAGATCGGGTGCGCGAAGCGGGCGTTGGAGCCCCACATCACGATGACGTCGGTGTGCTCGATCTCCTCGTACGAGGAGGTGCCCCCGCCGGAGCCGAAGGCCGCGCTCAGACCGGCCACGCTCGGGGCGTGACACGTCCGGTTGCAGGAGTCGACGTTGTTGGTGGCCATCACCACCCGGGCGAACTTCTGGGCCACGTAGTTCATCTCGTTGGTGGCGCGGGCGCAGGAGAACATCCCGAACGCCCCGCGGTTGCGGTCCAGGCCGCGGGCCGCGCGGTCCAGGGCCTCCTGCCAGCTCGCCCGCCGGAACGGCCCGTCACGGGAGTCCCGTACCAGGGGGTGGGTGAGCCGGGTGTAGGTCTTCTGCTGCCGTTTCCTCATGCGGCGCTCCTCAGCGCGAGCAGGTCCGAGATGGCGTGCACGGTGCGCAGGGTGGGCACCTCCACACCGGTGATCTCCGCCAGCTCGACGACGGCCGCGAGGAGCACGTCGAGTTCCAGCGGCTTGCCACGTTCCAGGTCCTGGAGGGTGGAGGTGCGGTGGTCGCCGACCTTCTCGGCACCCGCGAGCCGGCGTTCGATGGAGACGCCGACCTCGCAGCCGAGGGCCTCGGCGACCGAGAGCGTCTCGCGCATCATGATCTCGATGACCCGGCGGGTGCCGCCGTGCAGGCACATCTGCCGCATGGTGGCGCGGGCCAGCGCGCTGATCGGGTTGAAGGAGATGTTGCCGAGCAGCTTGAGCCAGATGTCGTTGCGCAGATCCGGCTCGACCGGGCACTTCAGGCCGCCGGTCTGCATGGCGTCGCTGAATCGCAGACAGCGTGCGGACACACTGCGGTCGGGCTCGCCGACCGAGAACCGCGTGCCCTCCAAGTGCCGTACCACGCCCGGGGCTTCGAGCTCGGTGGCGGCGTAGACCACGCAGCCGACGGCGCGTTCGGGGGCGAGTACGGCGCTGACCGCGCCGCCCGGGTCGACGCTCTCGACGCGGTGTCCGTCGTGGGGGCCGCCGTGCCGGTGGAAATACCACCAGGGGATGCCGTTCTGAGCCGCGACCACCGCCGTGCGCTCGTGCAGCAGCGGCTCGATCAGCGGCCCGCACGCCGCGTACGAGTTGGCCTTCAGCCCCAGGAAGACGTAGTCGGCCGGGCCGACCTCGGCCGGGTCGTCGGTGGCGTGCGCGTGCGCGGTGAAGTCGCCGCGCGGGCTCAGCACCCGTACTCCGTACCGCCTCATGGCCGCCAGATGGGGTCCACGGGCGACGAGATGCACATCGGCACCCGCGCGGTGGAGCGCGGCACCGACGTAGGCGCCGATCGCACCGGCGCCGAGGACTGCGACTTTCACGGAACACTCCGTTCGGTTTGAGGGATACCGCGGAGGTGGCCCGTAGGGGCCGGAAGATGTCGACGAAATATTGTCTACAGTATGGACTTGAGGTGGGCAAGGGTTCCGGCCATGACCGTTCGGCGCATTCTGGATACCGCTCATCGCATACGATCCGGCCGTCGGGTTCTCAACCACCCGGGCCCGGCCCTACCGTTCGGGACTCATGAGCAGCCCCCCTGTAGCACCGCCGGGCTGGAGCCGCTGGCTCGTCCCGCCCGCCGCCCTCGCCGTCCATCTCTCCATCGGCCAGGCCTACGCCTGGAGCGTCTTCAAACCGCCGCTCGAATCCGCGCTGCACCTCAGCGGCACCCAGAGCGCGCTGCCCTTCCAGCTCGCGATCGTGATGCTCGGGCTGTCGGCCGCGTTCGGCGGCACCCTCGTCGAACGCAACGGGCCGCGCTGGGCCATGACGGTCGCCCTGGTCTGCTTCTCCACCGGCTTCCTGATCTCCGCGCTCGGCGCCGAGACGAAGCAGTACTGGCTGATCGTCCTCGGCTACGGCTTCGTCGGCGGCATCGGCCTCGGCATCGGCTACATCTCGCCCGTCTCCACCCTGATCAAGTGGTTCCCGGACCGTCCCGGCATGGCCACCGGCATCGCCATCATGGGCTTCGGCGGCGGCGCGCTGATCGCCTCGCCGTGGTCCGCGCAGATGCTCTCGTCCTTCGGCGGTGACAACGATGGCATAGCCCTCGCCTTCCTGGTGCACGGGCTGTCCTACGCCGTCTTCATGACGCTGGGCGTGCTGCTGATCCGGGTGCCGCGCAGCGAGAAGCCGGTCGCGGACGCGCCCAGCGCCTTCGAGGGCGTGCAGGTCCCGGCGAACACCGCGATCCGCACTCCGCAGTTCTGGTTCCTGTGGGTCGTGCTCTGCACGAACGTGACCGCGGGCATCGGCATCCTGGAGAAGGCCGCCCCGATGATCACGGACTTCTTCGCCGACAGCTCCACCCCGGTCACGGTGTCAGCGGCGGCCGGGTTCGTCGCCCTGCTGTCCGCCGCCAACATGGCGGGCCGCATCGGCTGGTCGTCCACCTCCGACCTGGTCGGCCGCAAGAACATCTACCGCCTCTACCTCGGCGTCGGCGCGCTGATGTACCTGCTCATCACGTTGTTCGGAGACTCCTCCAAGCCGCTGTTCATCCTCTGCGCGCTGGTGATCCTCTCCTTCTACGGCGGTGGCTTCGCGACCGTCCCCGCCTATCTGAAGGACCTGTTCGGCACCTATCAGGTCGGTGCGATCCACGGCCGGCTGCTCACCGCCTGGTCCCTCGCCGGTGTGCTCGGGCCGCTGATCGTCAACTGGATCGCCGACCACCAGAAGGACGCCGGCAAACACGGCTCCGACCTGTACACCCTGTCCTTCGGCATCATGATCGGACTGCTCGTCGTCGGCTTCGTCGCCAACGAGCTGATCCGGCCCGTCAACACCCGCCACCACATCCCCGCACCCAGGGAGGCCGTCGATGTCGAACGACAGCAGCCGGCGTGAGCCCGACCGCCGCTGGCTGATCGCCGTCGCCTGGCTCTGGGTCGGCGCGCCCTTCGCCTACGGCGTGTACGAACTCGTACAGAAGGCCACACAGCTGTTCAACGGATGAACCAGGACGGCGGCCGGGCGTCCGAGGGTCTGCAAGAAGCCGACAACTCGGGCGCCCGTTTCCTGTGGCCTTACATGCCGTCGTACCCGTGAGTCACTGAACAGACTGGTGGGCCCACACCGAGGCAACGAGGGGGACCCACCGCTCATGAACGGCTCGCGCATCGCCGCCGTCGGCCACTACCAGCCCGCCAGGGTGCTCACCAACGAGGACCTGGCGAGCATGGTCGACACCAGTGACGAGTGGATCCGCAGCCGGGTGGGCATCCGCACCCGGCACATCGCGGGCCCCGACGAACCCGTCGACGAACTCGCCGCGCACGCGGCGGCCAAGGCCCTGGCCGCCGCCGGGCTCACCCCCGGTGACATCGACCTGGTACTGGTCGCCACCTCCACCGCGATCGACCGCTCTCCGAACATGGCCGCCCGCGTCGCCGCCCGGCTCGGCGTCCCGCAGCCCGCCGCGATGGACATCAACGTCGTGTGCGCCGGCTTCACCCACGCCCTCGCCACCGCCGACCACACCGTACGGGCCGGGGCCGCCACCCGTGCCCTCGTCATCGGCGCCGACAAGATGTCCGAGGTGACGGACTGGACCGACCGGACGACGTGCGTACTGGTCGGCGACGGGGCGGGCGCGGCCGTGGTCGAGGCCTGCGGGCCGGGCGAGGAGCCCGGGATCGGCCCGGTGCTGTGGGGCTCCGTCCCCGAGATGAGCAACGCGGTACGCATCGAGGGCACCCCGCCCCGGTTCGCGCAGGAGGGGCAGAGCGTCTACCGCTGGGCCACCACCCAGCTGCCGCCCATCGCCCGGCGCGCCTGCGAGAAGGCCGGGGTGGACCCCCTCGACCTCGCCGCCGTCGTCCTGCACCAGGCCAACCTGCGGATCATCGAGCCGCTCGCCCAGAAGATCGGCGCGGCCAACGCGGTGGTCGCCAGGGACGTCACCGAATCGGGCAACACCTCGGCCGCGAGCATCCCGCTCGCGCTGTCCAAGCTGGTCGAGCAGGGGCGCGTCTCCAGCGGCGACGCGGTCCTGCTGTTCGGCTTCGGCGGCAACCTGTCGTACGCGGGGCAGGTCGTGCGGTGTCCCTGAGGGGCGCGCTCCGCGGTGTGACGTGGTCAACTCCCGCTTCCTCTGGCGGTTGTGCGCCGTAGACTGTAGACGAAAGACAATCGATACTGAGTCTACGCACTGAGTGTCCGCTCGTGACGGGTGTCTGCCGAAGGGGGACCCGATGTTGTCAGCCGGACTGCCGCAGGGCGCGGTGCCCAAGCTCGAACGCCCCGGACCGCTCCGCGACCGTGTCTACGAGGCGCTGCTGGAACTCATCACCACCCGGTCCCTCCAGCCCGGCCAGCATCTCGTGGAGAGCGAACTCGCCGGGCACCTCGGTGTCTCCCGGCAGCCGGTGCGCGAGGCGCTCCAGCGGCTGAACACCGAGGGCTGGGTGGATCTGCGGCCCGCCCAGGGCGCGTTCGTGCACGAACCCACGGAGGACGAGGCCGACCAGCTCCTCACGGTCCGCACGCTGCTGGAGGCCGAGGCGGCGCGGCTGGCGGCGGCGGCCGCGGGCAGCGCGGGAGTGGCCGCGCTGGAGTCCCTGTGCGCCGAGGGCGAGAAGGCCGTCGCCGCGGACGACGTGGACGCGGCCGTCGCCCTGAACGCCGCGTTCCACGCCAAGGTCATGGACCTGGCCGGCAACGCGGTGCTCGCCGAACTCGCGGCCCAGGTCGACCGCCGGGTCCGCTGGTACTACACGCCGGTGGCACGGCAGCGCGGCCGCCAGTCCTGGATCGAACACCGCGAGCTGATAGCGGCGATCACGGCCCGCGACGAACAGCTGGCGACCACCCTGATGCGCGAACACACCGAGCACACGCGCCGGTCGTACCACGAGCGGGCGACGTCCTGAACCGGGTCTGGCTCACGACGGTGTGACGCGGGCTCACGGCAGCGTGACGAGGGCGATCCCGTCCGGCTGCGTGACGGCCAGCCGGATGCCGTCGGGGTGGAGGGCGGCCACCGGGCTCGGCACGCGGCGGTACCCGAAGCACCCGGCTTTGAGGGGCACGCTCACCTCGGGCCATTCCGCGACGACGACCCCGGTGGCCGTGTCGAGCAGGCGCGGGTGGCCGGAGAACGAGATCACCTGGTCGCCGCGGGGCAGCAGCAGGACACCCGGCTCGGCGTCGGCGATCGGGCTGCGGTGGAGCCAGCGTCCTTCGGACACCGACCACACCCCGAGGTGGTTCGGCGGCAGACCGGCCGGCTCCTCGTCGCTGCCCTCCTCCGTCCCCGTCGCCAGGACCAGCCGGTCGGCGTCGAGCCAGCAGCCTGCCGTCACCTCGCCGCACGTGACCACCTCCGTCGCCAGCACACCCGGTCCGTCGAGCGTGCCGGGGTCGGCGAGCGCGAGCGCGGTGTCGTAGACCATGGCCGTGCCGAAGGGATGCCAGTACCAGCCGACCGAGAGCAAGTACCGGCCGTCCGGGCTCAGGCTCAGCCTGGAGTGGAAGACGTCCTCCGGCTCCCGCCCGCCGGCGGTCAGCCGCTCGCCGCTCGCCGCGTCCTCGATCTCGAGCACGTTGTACTCGTCGGGACAGTGCACGACGACCTCGCGCCCGTCGCCCAGCCGGCCGAGCGCGAGGGGGTAGTCGTAGTCCGCCGCGCGGTAGTAGCTGCGGTTCAGCTCCCGTACGGCCTGCTCGCCTTCGAGCAGAACCGCCTTGGTACCGCGCTCCTGGTACACGGCGGAGAACGCCCCCGATGCGGAAGCGGTCCCGGCGTCGAACGGAAAACCCCACGCGAACGGCGCCCTGCGCTCCACGCCGTCGAGGCCCCAACGCCGCCCGCCCCCGACCACGGAGACCAGCTCGTCCCCCTGCCACACCAGCGACTTCGGCACCGACTTCACCGGTATGGACTCCACGGTCATCGATGTCCCCCTCGGAAGAATCGGAGCGCCGCGAGCGGGCCTCCAGCCCGGAATCTACGGGCCGTCGGGCAGTCCGCGCCCACGAATTTCGCGGGGCCCTGCTCCCGCTCGCGTTGCTGCCCGCGGCCGCGGGCAGGGGCGGAAAGGGCGACCGGCGGGACCTCGCCACATCCCGCCTCTCCGGGATCGCACGGCCGGAACCGTCCCGGCACGAAGGACACCGCGAGCGGACCGACGGGCACCGGGTGATCGGCGTGCCCGGGCCCATGGCGAACGCGTTCTCCGCCAGACCTCGTCGATGGGCCGGTCCAGGTGTTCCGGGTTTGCCGCCGAGGCCGGTCGGTTCGCGGACGGGGCACGGTGTCGTCCGGGAGGGCGGAGGGGAACGCCCCCTGTCCCGGCAGCGGCTGAGTCCCGGACGTGGGTCCGGGACTCAGCACGCCGACGGTCAGCCAGCCGTCTGTGGCTGGACCACCCCCACCTTCGTCCTCGTGCCCGGGTCCCGGCCCGGCTGCCGGAGCAGCAGGGCCACCGCCGCCGCCAGCATCGAGATGCCGCCGGCCAGGGCGTAGGCGCCGTTGTAGCCCCAGGCGCCGACCACCATGGAGCCGAGGCCGCCGCCGAACAGGCCGCTGATCAGCTTGCCGCTGTAGACGAGGCCGTAGTTGGTGGCGTTGTAGTTCTCGCCGAAGTAGTCCGGGGTGAGGGCGGCGAAGAGCGGGTAGAAGGCGCCGCCGCCGAAGCCGGAGAGGAAGGCGAAGAACAGGAACAGCCACTCGCTCTTGATGTCGCCGGCCCAGATCACGCCGAACTGGGCGAGACCCAGGACGACGATCACGAAGACCAGGGTCGGCTTGCGGCCGAGGCGGTCGGAGAGCCAGCCGACCACACCGCGGCCGATGCCGTTGATGACCGCCATCACGCCCATGGACGAGGCCGCGACCAGAGGGCCGAAGCCGACGTCCTTGGCGAAGTCCACCTGGAACGAGATACCGAAGATCGAGACACCGGCCGTCATCACGATCGCGATCCACATCAGCGGGAGCATGCCGGTGCGTATCGCCTCCTTCGGCGTGAACTGCCGTACCGCGGGCGGGTTCTTGGCGAGCGCCGTGGCGCTCTTGGCGTCGCCCGTCTGGGAGAGCGGGTCGATGTCGGCCGGCCACCAGTTCTTCGGCGGGTCCTTGAAGAAGAACGCGGTGACCAGGACCACGACCATCACGTAGGCGCCGATGAGGTCCAGGACCCGGTGGTAGTTGGCCGTGTCGAAGGCGTAGTTGAAGATGAAGATGAAGGGGAGTGAGCCGTAGGCGAAGCCGCCGTTCACGAACCCCGTGCGGGCGCCCCGGCGTTCGGGGAACCACTTGCCGACCATGTTGATGCAGGTCGCGTAGACCAGGCCGGAGCCGAGGCCGCCGATCACGCCGAAGCCGATGATCGCCAGCCAGATCTCGCTGATGTGCGACAGGGCGAGGAACCCGATCAGGCACATCACGGACCCGGTGTACATGGCCCGGCGTGCGGTCAGGATGCCCTTCTCGCGCAGCCAGCCCGCCGGGAAGGCGATACCGGCCTGGAAGAACACCCAGATGCTCAGGATCCAGAAGGTGTTGGACTGCGTCCAGCCGTGCGCGTGCGACAGGGTGTCCTCCGCCGAGCCGTACGCGTACTCGAAGACGCTGATGGCCATCATGGCCACCCACGGGAGGTACACCATGAGGTTGCGGGAGTGGCCGAGGATGTCCCGGTCGGTCTCCCCGATCCGGTACACCCGGCCGCGGGCGTCCGTCACCTCGCGGTACGGGCGCCGCTGGGCGCCGGTGCTGTTCGTGGCCACAGGGTCAGCCGTCATGTCACGCCATCTCCTCGCCGAGCGGATGCGGGTTGGGGACGATGCGCCGGGCGCTGGGCCTGCCCGGTGCCTTGAGGAAGAGGGCCAGTACCGCGGAGGCCAGGCCCACGGAACCCGCCAGGACGAACGCGCCGTGGTAATCCCACTCACCCACGACGACCGCACCCAGACCGGAGCCCACCAGGCCGGAGATCAGCTTGGAGCTGTAGACCATCCCGTAGTTGGTGGCGTTGTTGTTCTCACCGAAGTAGTCCGCCGTCATGGCCGCGAACAGCGGGAAGATCGCCCCGCCGCCGAATCCCGAGACCATGGAGCAGAACAGGAAGAACGGCATGCTGCCCATCTGGCCGGAGACCAGCACGCCGAACTGCGCGCTGCCGAGCACGATGCACACGATGATGAGCGTGTTGCGGCGGCCGTAGCGGTCGGAGATCCAGCCGATGACCCCGCGGCCGGTGCCGTTGACGATCGCCTTCAGGGACATGGCCGTGGCCACGATCCCGCCGGCGAACCCCATGTCCTTGCCGAACGGCACCTGGAAGGCGATGCCGAAGATGTTGATCCCGGCCGTGCACAGCAGGCAGAACCACATCATCCACAGGACGGGCGTACGGGCCGCCTCCTTGGGGGTGTACTGCTTGACCGCGGGCGGGTTCTTCTCCAACGCCCGTCGTATGCGCGGATCCTGGGTTGCTTTCAGGGGATCGACGTGCGGCGGCCACCAGTTCTTCGGCGGGTCCTTGAAGAACCAGCCGGCCGATGCCACCACCAGACAGAGCCCGACGCCGACCGAGGTGAGCAGGACCTTGTAGTTGCTCAGGTCCAGAACTGAGGTGAACAGGAACACGAACGGCACCGACCCGTAGGCGAAACCGCCGTTCACGAAGCCCGTCTTGCCGCCCTTGCGCTCCGGATACCACTTGCCGACCATGTTCACGCAGGTCGCGTAGACGAGACCGGCACCGATGCCGCTGCACATGCCGAAGCCGAGATAGGCGACGACCACGTTCGGTGCGAACGCCAGTGCCACGTAGCCGAGCAGCGTGCCCACCGCGCCGATCAGCATGGCGGTACGCGCGGGGAGCCGTCCGCTCTCCCGCAGTTGCCCGGCCGGGAAGGCCACGGCCGCCTGGAAGAACACCCAGACGCCCATCAGCCAGAAGATGTGCCCGCTGCTCCACAGATGCGCCTCGTGCAGCGTGTCCTCCGCCGACGTGAACGCGTACTCGGCGGAACTGATGCCCATCATGCCCACCCAGGGCAGGATGACCATCCACTTGCGTGTCCGGCCCATCAGATCGACGTCACTCTCGCCGATCCGGTACGTGCGGCCGTTGCGGTCCGTCACCTCCCTGAAGGGGACGGACGCCGTGAGATCGATGGATGACATGTTCGTTCAGCACCCCTTGCGTCGAAAGCTCTGGCCAGCGCCCCCTGTCCAATGCCTTTCGTGCGCGCACGGGTCCCGGGGCCGGCCGCAGCGCACCGCCGGCCGGCCCCCTCCTCGGCTAGGTCATGACCCGCCCCCCAGCAGTCCGGCCGCCCGCGCCCAGCGGTACTTGGCGCCGAGCACGGCCACCGGCCGTTCGGTCGTGTACGGGTAGGCCACGACCCCCCGCTCGTACAGGTACTGGCAGGCCTCCTCGACCTCGACGTCCCCCGCGAGCGAGGCGACGACCGGCTTCTCGATGCCCCGCTCCCGGAACTCCGCGACCACCCGCGCGGTGAGCTCGGCGAACACCATCGGCGGGGTGACGATGGTGTGCCAGTAGCCGAGGACCAGGGCGTGGATGCGCGGGTCCTCGAGGCCGAGCCGGATCGTCGCCTCGTACGTCGACGGCGGCTCGCCGCCCGTGATGTCCACCGGGTTGCCCGCGGCTCCGAAGGGCGGGATGAAGCGGCGGAACGCCTCGTCCAGGTCCGGCGGTATCTCCATCAGGGACAGGCCGTTGTCGGTGACGGCGTCGGACAGGAGCACACCGCTGCCGCCCGCGCCGGTGATGATCACGACGTTGTCGCCCTGCGGGGCCGGCAGCACCGGCAGGCCCCGCGCGTACTCCAGCATGTCGTTCAGGCCCGGCGCGCGGATCACCCCGGCCTGCCGGAGGATGTCGTCGTACACCGCGTCGTCCCCCGCGAGGGCCCCGGTGTGCGAACCGGCCGCCCTGGCACCGGCCGCCGTACGGCCCGCCTTGAGGACCACGACCGGCTTCCTCGGTACGGTGGCCCGCGCCGCCTCGACGAAGGCGCGGCCGTCCTTGAGGTCCTCCAGGTGCATCGCGATGCAGTCGGTGTGCGGGTCCTCGCCGAACCAGGTCAGCAGGTCGTCCTCGTCCAGGTCCGACTTGTTGCCGAGGCCGACGATCGCCGACACACCCGTCCTGGTGGTCCGGGCGAAGCCGAGGATCGCCATCCCGATGCCGCCCGACTGGGACGTCAGCGCCACCCCGCCCTTCACGTCGTACGGCGTGCAGAACGTCGCGCACAGGTCCTGCCAGGTGGAGTAGTAGCCGTAGATGTTCGGCCCGAGGAGGCGGACGCCGTGGCGCTCGCCGATCGCGGCGATCTCCTCCTGGAGCGCGTGCTCGCCGGTCTCCGCGAAACCGGAGGGGATCAGGACGGCGTTGGGGATCCTCTTCCGGCCCACCTCCTCCAGCGCCGCCGCCACGAACCTGGCCGGAATGGCGAAGACTGCCACGTCCACCTCACCGGGAACGTCCGTGACACTCTTGTACGCCTTGCGGCCCAGAATGTCATCGGCCCTGGGGTTCACCGGATGGATCTCCCCGGCGAAGCCGCCGTCGACGAGGTTGCGCATCACCGAGTTGCCGATCTTGCCGGGCTCGTTGGAAGCGCCGATCACGGCGACCGAGCGGGGCTGCATCAGCCGGCGCATGGAGGTGAGGATCTCCTCGCGTCCGTACCTCCGGCGCGGCGGCGGCTGCTTCTCGGCGAGGATGACCCGGATGTCGGCGGCGACCGCGCCCTGCGGGGTGGCGATCACCGGGTTGAGGTCCACCTCGGCTATCTCCGGGAAGTCCGCGACCAGTTGGGAGACCCGCCGGATCTGCTCGGCGAGGGCCCACCGGTCCACGCCGGCCTGCCCGCGCACCCCGCGCAGCACCTCGGCCGCCTTGACGGAGTCCAGCATGGACAGCGCCTCGTCGGCGGAGACGGGCGCCAGCCGGAACGTCACGTCCTTCAGCACCTCGACCAGCACCCCGCCGAGCCCGAAGGCGACCACCTTCCCGAAGGTGGGGTCGGTGACCGCGCCGACGATCACCTCCGTGCCCTTCGGCACCAGCTCCTGCACCTGGACGCCCTCGATCTTCGCCGCGGCGTCGTAGGCCCGCGCGTTCTCGACGATCCGGTGGAAGGCCGCCCGTACGTCCGCCGCGCCCTCGACCCCGACCACCACCCCGCCCGCGTCGGTCTTGTGCAGGATGTCCGGCGAGACGATCTTCATCACCACCGGCCCGGCGAAGCGCGCCGCGCACGCCACCGCCTCGTCGACGTCCCTCGCCAGCTCCTCGCCCGGTACGGCGATCCCGTACGCGTCGGCGATCACCTTGCCCTCGGGTGCGGTGAGCGCGTTGCGGCCCTCCGCGCGCACGGAGTCGAGGAGCTCGCGGACCCGCGGCTCCCGGTCCTCTGCCATCACGTCAGATCACTCCGTTCGACTTGAGCAGGCGCAGCTCTTCGTCACCGAGGCCGAGTTCGCCGATGTAGACCTCGGCGTTGTGCTCGCCCAGCAGTGGTGAACCGGTCACGTCCACGGGGGAGTCGGAGAGCTTGAGCGGGCTGCCGACGGTGACGAACTCCCCGCGCTCGGGGTGCGGGACGGTGACCACCATCTCGTTGGCGACCAGCGACTCGTCCTCGATGATCTCCTTGGTGGACAGGATGGGCCCGCACGGGATGTTGTGGGCGTTGAGCCGCTCCAGCACCTCCCACTTGGGGAGCGTCGAGGACCACTCCTCGATCAGCTGGAACATCTTGTTGAGCTTGGGGAGCCGGGCCTGCGGGGTCGCCCACTCCGGGTCGTCCGCCAGCTCCGGGCGGCCGATCAGCCCCGTGATCGGCCGCCAGCCGACGGGCTGCACGATGACGTACACGTAGTCGTTCGGGCCGCCCGGCGCGCACTGGACCGCCCAGCCGGGCTGACCGCCGCCGGAGGCGTTGCCGGAGCGGGGCACCTCGGTGCCGAAGTCCTCGTTGGGGTACTCGGCGAGCGGTCCGTGCGCCAGCCGCTGCTGGTCGCGGAGCTTGACCCGGCAGAGGTTGAGCACGGCGTGCTGCATGGCGACGTTGACCCGCTGGCCGCGTCCGGTCCGCTCGCGCTGGAAGAGCGCCGCCAGTATCCCGGCCACCGCGTGCACCCCGGTGCCGGAGTCACCGATCTGGGCGCCCGTGGCCAGCGGCGGCCCGTCCTCGAAGCCGGTGGTGGCCATCGAGCCGCCCATCGCCTGGGCGACGACCTCGTACGCCTTGAAGTTGGTGTACGGGCCGTCCCCGAACCCCTTGATGGAGGCGTAGACGATCCGGGGGTTGATCTCCTTGATGCGGTCCCAGGTGAACCCCATACGGTCGACCGCGCCGGGCCCGAAGTTCTCCACCATCACGTCCGAGCGGCGGATCAGCTCGGTGAGGAGCTCCTTGCCGCGCTCGGTCTTGGTGTTGAGGGTGATGCTCCGCTTGTTGCAGTTGAGCATCGTGAAGTAGAGGGAGTCGACGTCCGGAAGGTCGCGCAGCTGCCCCCGCGTGATGTCCCCGGTCGGCGCCTCCAGTTTGACGACGTCCGCGCCGAGCCAGGCGAGCAGCTGGGTCGCGGAGGGGCCCGACTGGACGTGGGTCATGTCGAGGACGCGTATGCCCTCAAGTGCCTTGGTGGTCATGGGCGTTCCACCTCACTTGTACATGGTCTGGTTCATGGTTCCGGGGGCGTACGCGTCCGGGTCGACCCAGACGTTGATCAGCGACGGCTTGCCCGACTCGCGGGCCCGGCGCAGCGCGGGGCCGATGTCGGCGGGGTCGCGGACCTCCTCGCCGTGACCGCCCAGCATCTGGGCGAACTTGTCGTAGTGGACGTCCCCGAGGGTGTTGCCGACCCGCTCGCGCTCCTTGCCGTACTTGGCGGCCTGGCCGTAACGGATCTGGTTCATCGAGGAGTTGTTGCCGACGATCCCGACGAAGGGGAGGTCGTAGCGGACCAGCGTCTCGAAGTCCCAGCCGGTGAGGGAGAAGGCACCGTCGCCGAAGAGGGCGACCACCTCCTTGTCCGGGCGGGCCTGCTTGGCGGCGAGCACGAAGGGGACGCCGACGCCGAGAGTGCCGAGCGGGCCGGGATCCATCCAGTGCCCGGGCGACTTCGGCTGCACGACCTGACCGGAGAAGGTGACGATGTCGCCGCCGTCGCCGATGTAGATCGAGTCCTCGGTGAGGAAGTCGTTGATCTCGCTGACCAGGCGGTAGGGGTGGATGGGCGAGGCGTCCGACTTCAGGCTCGGCAACCGCTTCTCCAGCGCGGTCTGTTCGGCGGCCCGCAGCTCGTCGAGCCACTCCTTGCGCCGGGCGGCACCACCGTCGATCCGGCCCGAGGCCGCCTCGGTCACCGACTTGAGGACCAGCCCCGCGTCGCCGACGATCCCGAGGCCGATGTCCCGGTTCTTGCCGACCGTGCGGTAGTCGAGGTCGATCTGGACGACGGTCGCGGCGGGGGAGAGGCGCTTGCCGTAGCCCATCCGGAAGTCGAAGGGCGTGCCGACGATCACGATGACGTCGGCGTTGGAGAACGCGTACCGGCGGGAGAGCTGGAAGTGGTGCGGGTCGCCGGGCGGCAGGGTGCCGCGTCCGGCGCCGTTCATGTACGCAGGGACGTTCAGGGTGCGGACCAGCTCGATGGCGGCCTCGGTGCCCCGGGTCGTCCAGACCTGGCTGCCCAGCAGGACGGCCGGCTTCTCCGCGTGCACGAGGAGGTCGGCGAGCTTCTCGATCGCCTCGGGGTCGCCGGCCGAGCGGGTGGAGGCCCGGTAGGCGCCGGACCGGGGCACGCGCGCCTTCGCCGCCGGTACCTTGGCGTCCAGCACGTCACGCGGTATCTCCAGGAAGGAGGGGCCGGGTGCGCCGTGGTAGCACTCGCGGAACGCCATGGAGACCATGTCGGCGGCGCGGGCGGTGTCCGGGACGGTCGCCGCGAACTTGGTGATCGGCGCCATCATGTCGACGTGCGGGAGGTCCTGGAGGGACCCCATCTTGTGCTGGGTGAGGGCCCCTTGGCCGCCGATCAGCAGCATCGGGGACTCCGCGCGGAAGGCGTTGGCGACCCCGGTGACGGCGTCGGTCGTCCCCGGTCCCGCGGTGACGACCGCGCATCCCGGCTTCCCGGTGATGCGTGCGTAGCCGTCGGCGGCGTGCGCGGCCACCTGCTCGTGGCGGACGTCGACGACTTCTATGCCCTCGTCCACGCAGCCGTCGTAGATGTCGATGATGTGGCCGCCGCAGAGGGTGTAGACGCGGTCGACCCCCTCGGCCTTCAGCGCCTTGGCAACGAGGTGACCACCGGAGATTGCGTCCTGGGTGTCGTCGGGCATGGCGAAGTCCTGTCCCTTCGTAGGGGGTGGGGATGCCGTCTTCGTACATTGCATACAGTCGACGAATACTGTATGAAGCTTGTTATCCCGCATCCGGTGGGTGGTGTCCAGGGGGCGTGCGGCACTTTCCAGTCATCGGAGTTCGGCCTCGCGATGACATCTGGATGACTTCGCAGACAGGAGCCGGAATGGACCTGTACGAACACCAGGCAAGAGAACTCTTCGAGGAACACGGCATCGTGGTGCCGAGGGCCGAGGTCACCGACTCGCCCAAGGAGGCCCGCGAGATCGCCCGCCGACTCGGCGGCCCGGTCGTAGTGAAGGCACAGGTCAAGACGGGTGGCCGGGGCAAGGCGGGGGGAGTGAAGATCGCCGCGGACCCGGCCGCCGCCGAACTGACGGCCCGGCAGATCCTGGGGATGGACATCAAGGGCCACACCGTCGGCAAGGTGATGCTGGCCCAACCCGTGCACATCGAGAGCGAGTTCTACGTCTCCTACGTCCTCGACCGGGCGGCCGGCGGCTTCCTGGCGATCGCCTCCGCCGAGGGCGGCATGGAGATCGAGGAGGTGGCCGCCACCCGGCCGGAGGCGGTGGCCCGCATCCCTGTCGACCCCGCGGCCGGCGTCACCTCGGCCAAGGCCCAGGAGATCGCCCGGGCCGCGGGCCTGCCGCCCCAGAGCGTCGACGTCCTGGTACGCCTCTGGCAGGTACTGGTGCGGGAGGACGCCCTGCTCGTCGAGGTGAACCCGCTCGTGCGCACCACCGAGGGCCGGATCCTGGCGCTCGACGGCAAGGTCACCCTCGACGACAACGCCGCGTTCCGGCAGACCCGTTGGGGCGCGGACCAGGCCGAGCACCACGACCCGCTGGAGGCCACGGCCGCCGCCCGCGGCCTCAACTACGTCAAGCTGGACGGCGAGGTCGGCATCATCGGCAACGGCGCCGGCCTGGTGATGTCCACCCTGGACGTGGTGGCGGGCTGTGGCGCCAGGCCCGCCAACTTCCTCGACATCGGCGGCGGAGCCTCCGCCCAGATCATGGCCGACGGACTCTCGGTGATCCTCTCCGATCCCGCCGTGAAGTCGGTCTTCGTCAACGTCTTCGGAGGCATCACGGCGTGCGACGCGGTCGCCGACGGAATCGTGCAGGCCCTGGAGACCGTACGGCTGACCAGACCGCTGGTGGTCCGCCTCGACGGCAACAACGCGGCACGCGGCCGGGCGATCCTCGACGGCCGCGCACACCCCCTGGTCGAACAGGCCACCACCATGGACGGCGCCGCCCGCCGCGCGGCGCGGCTCGCCACCACAGCCTGAGGAGACGGGACGACATGGCGATCTACCTCACCAAGGAGAGCAAGGTCCTCGTCCAGGGCATGACCGGCGGCGAGGGCATGAAGCACACCCGGCGGATGCTCGCCGCCGGGACGGACGTCGTCGGCGGGGTCAACCCGCGCAAGGCCGGGCAGAGCGTCGACTTCGACGAACGCTCCGTCCCGGTCTTCGGGACGGTCGCCGAGGCCATGGCCGCCACCGGCGCCGATGTCACGGTCGTCTTCGTGCCGCCCGCGTTCGCCAGGGCGGCGGTCCTGGAGGCCGCCGACGCCGGCATCGGCCTCGCGGTGGTGATCACGGAGGGCATCCCGGTCCACGACTCCGTCGCCTTCACCTCGTACGCCCGCGCCAGGGGCACCCGGATCATCGGGCCCAACTGCCCCGGCCTGATCACTCCCGGTCAGTCCGGCGCGGGCATCATCCCCGCCGACATCACCAAGGCCGGCCGGATCGGACTCGTCTCCAAGTCGGGCACCCTCACCTACCAACTCATGTACGAGCTGCGGGACATCGGCTTCTCCACCTGTGTGGGCATCGGCGGCGACCCGGTCGTCGGCACCAGCCACATCGACTGCCTGGCCGCCTTCCAGGAGGATCCCGACACCGAACTCGTCGTTGTCATAGGCGAGATCGGCGGTGACGCGGAGGAGCGGGCCGCCGCCTACATCCGGGAGCACGTCACCAAGCCGGTCGTCGGCTACATCGCCGGGTTCACCGCACCCGAGGGCCGGACCATGGGCCACGCCGGCGCGATCGTCTCCGGTTCGGCCGGCACCGCGCGGGGCAAGCAGGAGGCGCTGGAGGCGGCCGGGGTGCGGGTGGGGAGCACACCGACCGAGACCGCCCGGCTGGTCCTGGATCTTCTGGAAGCGAGGGGCTGACCATGGTCCTGGTCCGCAAGCCCGGCACCGGGTGGAACGATGCCTGGGCACGCTGTGTCGCCCTCGCCCCCGAGGCCTTCCGGGACGACCGTGTCCTCAACCTGCACGCCGGCACCTGGCAGCCCGACGGCCGGCCGCTGCCGGCGACCAGTCCCGTCGACGGCAGCCCCATCGCCGGTGCCCCGCGGCTGGACCGCGGCACCGCCCAGCGGGCCGTCCGCGCCTGCCTCGACCAGCACCGCGCCTGGCGGCATGTCCCGCTGGCGGAGCGCCGGGCCAGGGTGGCCGCCACCCTGGACGCCCTGACCGAACACCGCGAACTGCTCGCCCTGCTCCTGGTCTGGGAGATCGGCAAGCCCTGGCGGCTGGCCCAGGCGGACGTGGACCGGGCGGTCGACGGGGTGCGCTGGTACGTCGACGGCATCGAGCCGATGCTCGCCGGGCGTGCCCCGCTGGACGGGCCGGTGTCCAACATCGCCAGCTGGAACTACCCGATGAGCGTGCTGGTCCACGCGGTGCTGATCCAGGCCCTGGCGGGCAACGCGGTGGTGGCGAAGACCCCGACCGACGGCGGTGTCGCCTGCCTCACCCTGGCCTGCGCACTGGCCGCCCGGGAGGGCCTGCCGGTCACGCTGGTGAGCGGCAGCGGGGGCGAGCTGTCCGAGGTGCTCGTGCGGGCGCCGGAGATCGGCTGCGTCTCCTTCGTCGGCGGCCGGGACACCGGGGCCGCGGTCGCCACCGCCGTCGCCGACCTCGGCAAGCGGCACGTACTGGAACAGGAGGGGCTCAACACCTGGGGCATCTGGAACTTCACCGACTGGGAGGCCTTCACCGCCGTCGTTCCCGGGCTCTTCGACTACGGCAAGCAGCGCTGCACCGCCTACCCGCGGTTCGTCGTCCAGCGCGAGCTGTTCGACGAGTTCCTGACCGCCTACCTCCCGGCCGTCCGGCGCCTGCGGATCGGCCATCCGCTGGCCGTGTCCGACCCCGCCGACCCGTTGCCCGAGCTGGACTTCGGGCCGGTGATCAACGCGACCAAGGCCAAGGACCTGACCGACCAGGTGGCCGAGGCCGTCGACCGCGGCGCCGTACCCCTGCACCGCGGCCGGCCGGCCGACGCACGCTTCCTGCCCGGCCAGGACACGTCGTCGTACGTCCACCCGGTCACCCTCCTGAACCCGCCCCGGTCCTCCCCGCTGCACCACGCGGAGCCGTTCGGCCCGGTCGACACGATCGTCCTGGCCGACACGGAGGCCGAACTGCTGGCCGCCATGAACGCGTCCAACGGCGCGCTGGTCGCCACGCTGTCCACCGACGACGAGGCCACCTTCGCGCGGCTGGCCCCGCAGATCCGCGCCTTCAAGGTCGGCCACGGCAAGCCGCGCTCGCGCGGTGACCGGGACGAACTGTTCGGCGGCTTCGGCGCCTCCTGGCGGGGGGCCTTCGTCGGCGGGGAGCTGCTGGTGCGGGCGGTCACGAAGGGTCCGGCGGGGGAGCGGCTGCCGGGGAACTTCCCGGAGTACCAGCTGATGCCGTGACGCGACGCGCGGGCCGCGGCACGGCACGGTGCCGCGGCCCGCGCGGATTCCCCGCACGGCGGGCGCCCGCGAGCGGGTAGCGGGACGGCCACGCACGGTGAGGGCGTGCCGACCTGCGGATATGGCGACGGAAACGCAGGTGAGGGGCGCTCCGAAAGCTTGGTATTGTTGTCCGTGTCGCCGCGGGGAACACCCTCGGTCAGGTGACAGACACCTAGTCCGGGTGGCGGAATGGCAGACGCGCTAGCTTGAGGTGCTAGTGCCCTTTATCGGGCGTGGGGGTTCAAGTCCCCCCTCGGACACAACCACTGACGATACGGCGATGAGGGCCTCGACCTTACGGTCACGGTCCTCTCTGCGTGTTCGTAGCTGATGGTGATGCCCAGGGCGTCGTAAAGCGGGCCTTTCTTCTCGAGGGCGGCGGTTTGGGTGCGCTGTGCAATGTCTCCAAGGCTTTCAGTGATCTGCCGGATCTGTCGCGCATCGAGCGGGGATTGCTTCTTCCGTGGGACGGCGGGGTGCGTGTCGAGCTTCTTCTGCGCCGCGTCCTTGTCTCGCTGGGCCTCGTTGATCCACTGGGTGACGACGGTTGGGTCGGCTCCGGCGTCGAGGGCTGCCTGGTAACGGGCGAGCCGGCGTTCGCATTCCTTGATCGCCTGGCGTGCTTGGGCCTGCTCGGGGGTGTGGGGCTCGGCGGTGCTTGCTGCGGCGCTCGCGTGAGGGAGGGCTTCGATGGTGCCGGAGAGCCGGTCGAGGGCGAAGACCTGGGCGATCCACTGATCCAGGGCCTGACACACGGTGTCTTCCCGCAGGTAGATGGTGCGCGGGGTGCGTCAGGCCGGCGTCGAGGGCGGAGGTCCGCAGTCAAGCAGCACCTGGGATCAGAACGTCAGGCATTGCTGGGATCCGGCAGTGGCCAGCCGAGTGGCGTTCGAATCGATTGCTGCGGGCGAACGGCTGCCCCGTGCCGCTCGGGGGAGGCGGCACGGATCCCGGTGATCGCGATGCGTCGGCCCGGCCGCGCTCCATCGGGGGTGGACCGTCTCGCCCGCACCGTGAGCGAGCTCGTGGACATGCGCGCATGGCTGACTGCCTCCGCCCGCCTGGACCGGATCTTCGCGCGGGTGGGGAGGGGGCAGAGGGGCCGCCCAGGCTGGGTGCGGGTTGGAGTGAGTAGCGAGCTCTTGGCGTGGGTGACTTCTGCTTTTGCGGAATCCCACGTTGTATGCCCAGGCGACTGGAGTAGGTACGTGTACATCGTCAACGTGCTCTTATGATTGATTGAGTCATAGGATCCGTGTACGGTGACGCGCATGGCAGACCATCCCACCCCGCCAGTCGGTGGACCGCTTGTCACCGGCTCTGAGATCGCCAGGCTCGCCGGTGTCACGCGTGCCGCAGTCTCCAACTGGCGGCGGAGGTATGAGGACTTTCCGGCACCTGCAGGCGGCGGTGTGAACAGTCCGCTGTTCGACCTGGCCGCAGTACAGATGTGGCTGGACAAGCAACGCAAGGGCCAGGACATCTCCGTGGAGGTGCAGCTGTGGCAGGTCCTGCGAGCGGCCTACGGCGACGAGATGGTCGGCGGGCTCGCCGATGTCGCCCAGTTGCTCGCCGGTGTCGAGGCCGAGGCCCCGCAAGCGCTGCCGCCGGATGCCGTACGACTGGCCGGACAACTCGGTGAGAGTGGATCACCGGGTGACGTGGTGAACGCGCTCACCGAACGCTTCACCGACTCCGTGCGCCGGGCGGGGTCCGACCAGGTCACCTCGCCACGGGTCGTCCAGGCGGTGCGGCACTTCGCCGGCGAGGTGCCCGCTGAGGCGATCCTCTTCGACCCGGCGTGCGGTATCGGAACGCTCCTGTTGACCGTCGGACCCGAACTGGGGCCGACACGGTGTGGTCAGGAGGCCGACGCCCGCAGTGCTCGATTCGCGCAGCTGCGAGCCGATCTCACGGGACGCTCCGGCGTCGACGTCCGCATCGGAGATTCCCTGCGCGACGACCACTGGCCGGACCTCAAGGCCGATCTCGTCGTCTGTGATCCGCCCGTCGGTACCACCGACTGGGGACGCGAGGACCTGCTCCTCGATCCCCGGTGGGAGCTCGGTACGCCTTCGCGTGCCGAAGGCGAACTCGCCTGGCTGCAGCACGCCTACGCGCACACCGCGCCGGGCGGCCGCGTCCTCATGGTCATGCCTGCCTCCGTCGCCTACCGCAAGGCCGGTCGCCGTATCCGGGCCGAGCTGGTGCGACGCGGCATCCTCACAGATGTCATCGCCCTCCCACCCGGGACCGCTGCCTCGCATGCGCTTCCCGTGCATCTCTGGCGTCTGCGTCGCCCGCAGTCACCGGACGATACCGTGGCCAAGGTGAGCATGGTGGATCTGACGGCGAACGATCCGGACGGCCCGCTGGAGCCAGGGCCCGACCAGACGGCGGACGTACCTCTGATCGAACTGCTTGACGACGCCGTGGATCTCACTCCCGGCCGTCACGTCGAGGAGTCCCACCGCGACTACACGACGGA
This sequence comes from Streptomyces sp. NPDC059224, assembly GCF_042754285.1. NCBI lineage: Bacteria > Bacillati > Actinomycetota > Actinomycetes > Kitasatosporales > Streptomycetaceae > Streptomyces > Streptomyces sp. NPDC059224. Next base: position 78,965 of record NZ_JBHZAN010000010.1, on the reverse strand, counting down.
GTACCAGGCTCTGCGGCAGGAGTTGGCGGAGCAGGTGCGGCTGCTGGCCGACCTGTTGCCCGCTTTGACGGCAGCCGCCGGTCCAAGTGCCCTGGACGGTCCGTCCGTCAGTGTCGCCGACCTCGCGCGAGCCGGGCTGATCGAGTACGGCGCTCCCGAGCCGGTCTCGGTGAGCGATCAGCTCGACACCGATTACCTCCAGGGCTTTCTGCGCAGCGCGGCGAACACCCGGCGGTCCACGAGCGCCAGCGGAACCTACCGGCTCGACGGCAAGGGTGCCCGCATCCCGCAGATGGACATCGCCGAGCAACGCCGGTACGGGGCGGCGTTCCGAGCCCTGCAGGAGTTCGAGGAGCGGGCGCGGAGGGTGGCCGAACTCAGCAAGCAGGCGGCCGCACTCGCCAGGAACGGGCTCGGCAACGGGGCCCTCTCACCCGAAGAGTGATTTTCCGTCGTATCACTAGGACAGCGCTGTCACTACGGCTGCGGAACGAACGGACTGGCTGCCCCGCTCCACGACACCGCCAACGCCTCCCGCGCCCGTGTGCACGCCACGAACAGCAGGCATCGCTCCCGGAGCAGGTCCGAGTCGTGCTGCAGCGCGTCCACGGAGGCCGGCGTCACTTCGCGGGCGAAGGGAAGCGCGCTCGCCGTCGCGCCGAGGACGGCGACGCAGCGGAACTCCAGCCCCTTCATGGCGTGCATGGTGGCCAGCCGTACGCCGTCCGTGTCCGGTCCCGGATTTTCCCTGACCCGGACCACCGGTACCCGGGCCGCGGTCAGCCTGTCGTAGGCCTTGTCGAGCAGCACGTTGAAGCGGGCGCACACGCCGATCTCCGACGGCCGGATGCCCTGCGCGATCCAGTTCTCGATGCGCTCGACGAGCGTCGCGATCTCCGCCTGCTCCGACCCGTACCCGTCCACGTGCGGCCTGCGGCCGTGCAGCAGCGAGCGGTAGCCCGCCAGGGTGTCGCTGCCCTCGCCACCCAGGTCGTCGACCGGCACCGGAGTGAGAATGCCCGTCGACCAGGCGAGGATCTCCTCCGTACTGCGGTAGTTGATGCGCAGGCGATGCGTGCGCCCCGCCACCGAGATGCCGAGCGACCCGAGTGAGACCTTCGAGTCGTAGATCCGCTGGTGCGGGTCACCGGTGATGAACAGGTCGTCGCTGCCGGGCGCCACCGCGCCGCGCAGGACGCGCCACTGGGCCGGGTGCAGGTCCTGTGCCTCGTCGACCACGACGTGGTCGTGCGTGGGTGAGGAAGCGGCCAGGAGCTCGGCCGCACGGGCGCACACCTTGAGATGGGTGGTGGCCTTCTGGTCGCGCAGCAGGGACTCGAACAGCTCGACGGCCGGCCACAGCTGCTCCCGCCTGGTCGGCGGCAGCGCGCTGCCGCGACCGCGCCGGGAGGCCGCGCGGTAGTCGTCCAAAGTGCGCAGGTCCTGGGCGAGGACGACGTGGCGGTACTCCTGGGCCAGGAACTGCTCCGTCCACGGCAGGCCGAGCCTCCTGACGATCCGCTGCCAGACCTGTCGTTCCTCCCGGTCGCCGATCGGGGAGGGCGCCCGGCCGTCGAGGCGGGTCACGATGGCGTGTGCGTAGGCGTTGACCGTGGTCACCTCGACGCGGGCGAGCAGCGTCTCGTCGTCGTCCAGCAGGACGGACAGGTTCTCCCGCAGCGACGCGGCCAGGGCGTTGGTGAAGGTGGTGAGCAGGACGCGGGTGTCCGGGGAGCGGGTGAGCAGGTGCTTGACCCTGTGCAGTGCCGCGACCGTCTTGCCGGTCCCGGGGCCGCCGGTGACCTGTACCGGGCCGCCGTACGACACCCGGTAGGCGACGCGGCGCTGCGAGGGGTGCAGGAACACCCGCCAGGCCGCGAACGGCTTCTCCAGGATGTCGGCGAGTTCCTCGGGGCCGGTGACCAGGGTGATGCGGCTCGTGGTGTTGGCGATGACGGCGGCCAGGCTCTCGTCCGGGTCGGGCCCCGCGTCCACGGGCCGCCGGACGGCGACCACGTCCCGGTACACCTCTTCGGGGCTGAACCCCTCGGCCAGGTACTGCAGCACCTCGCACTGGTCCTCCGGCAGCAGCGTCTCGAAGGCCCTAAGCTGCGCCTTGTCGACGATGGTCCGCACGGCCCTCAGCACCTGGTCGTCGATCCCGAGTTCGCGCAGCACCGTGTCGGAGTACTTCGCGAACAGCAGTGAGTCGGCGGCCGCGGCGGCCTTCTCCAGGGCCGGGGTCAGCTGCTCGATCGCCGCGACGTTACGGACCTCCAGGGCCCGCGTCGCGGAGTTCGTCGTGTACAGCCGCTTCGCGGCCCAGGTGTAGGCGTCGTCGTGCGGGACGACGTTGACGAGCAGGAAGACATCGCTGCCGTCGTCAGGGGCGAGGACGACGCCTCGCCAGAAGTCGTTGATGCGGATGGTCCGCATACGACGGTCGCGGGCGTTCTCCACGGACTCCAGGTGCAGGCCCTTGTCCGCCTGCAGTTCGGGGACCGTGAGCTGCTGGAACTTCTGCATCGCCTTGCGCACGCCGGCTTTGACGGGCCGCTCCAGGACGTCGTAGCTCTCCCAGAAGCTGTTCGCGAACGCGAGCTGCGGCACGAGGCGCCCTCCCCACCCTGAACGGACACTCGGCAGTCGATCATACGCGCTGGGTGTTCACCAGCCGGGCGGCCACCTTCGCCACGTCCGAGAGCAGCCCGGAGGGTTCCTGGTCGAGGTCGAGGGCGTGCTGGTGGATGACGATGCCCGCGTGCCGCACCGTGTGGGCCGCGTGCGGCGCGTTGCCCTTGGCGTACACCAGGTGGCCTTCGCGCAGGCCCAGGGCCGTGCAGTAGGCCAGCATCTGGTAGAGGTCGGCGTCCGGGAACCCGTCCTGTTTCTCGGCCTTGTATTTGGCGTCCACCACGGCGCACGGGGCACCGCCCGGCTCGTACAGCACGAAATCGGGCCTCATGCGGATCGCCGCCGCCTCGTCGAGGTGATGCGGATCCTGGAGCCGCGCCGAGTGCCCGAGGCCACGGCATGCCTCCCGCAGCGCCACCGTCACGAAGTCCTCGAAGAGCTTGTTCATGTCGAACAGGAACCCGTCGACGTGCAGCCCGCCGGGCGCGTGCTCGACGGAGGCGTTCTCCAGGACGGCTCGGGCGAGACGCAAGGCGTGCTGGTAGCGCGCGTTGAGCCGGTTCGGCTGCCAGGCGGGCAGCGGCCGACCGCGCACGATCACCGTGACATCGGCCAGGCGGGCGCGCTGGTGGAGCAGTCCGCGACGCACGTCGTGGGGTACGCCGGGCAGCCGCAGGAGGCGCTCGACGGCGGCGCGCAGCAGGCGGTTCTCCGCGATGTCGGTGGTGAACTCGTCGTACTCCACCTCCACCGGCAGCGTCGCCCCGAACCGCCGCCGTATCTGCTCGGCTTCCCGGATACGGCCCCGGACGACCAGGGATGTCTCCTCGGTCACCCGGTAGCCCTGGAGGAGTCCCTGCCGCAGGGCCCGGTCGATCTGCCGTTCCACGGCATGGGCGAGCGCGGGCAGCAGATCGCGGTGCGCGGTGACTTCGACTTCCCCGTCTCGCCAGCCGCCCTTCGGGGCGAGGCTGTACCCGAGCAGGAAGAACAGCCGGGCGATGGGGACCTTGGGGGCGACGCGTACGGTCACCGGCCCGTCGCCGCCCGGTACCGCGACCGCCACGGCACCGACCTTGCTGCCGGCCCGCAGGGACCAGTGCCCCGGGACGTACGGATCGGGGGCCGCGTCCACGACGTCCCCGGCCGCCAGTGCCCGTCCGACCGCGTCCGGCAGCGCGACGCCCACGGCCGGTGCGTGCTCGACGAGTTCGATGACGTGCGTCACCCGAGCGAGTCCCGCAGAGCCGCCAGACCGTACCGCTTCTCGATGTCCACGCCCTCCCCGTAGTGGTATTCCTCCAGCAGCGGCAGGATCTTGGTCCGCCACGTCCGCTCCAGGCCGCCTTCCCGATAGACACCGGCCTTCATCAGATACGAGGGTCCGATACGGAAGTCAGCATCGTCGATACGGGAGTTGAGCGCGTCGAGCAGGTCGGCCGGCTCGGCAGCGCGGCCCTCGCGCGCGAGCCAGCGGCGCAGCAGCCCGCTCGTCGGCTCGGTGCGCGGGGACAGTTCGACGAAGGCGAAGCGACGGCGCATCGCCGCGTCGACGAGGGCGATCGACCGGTCGGCGGTGTTCATGGTGCCGATCACGAAGAGATTGGGCGGCAGCGCGAAGTCGTCACCGGAGTACGTCAGCCGGACCGACTTGTTGCGGTACTCCAGCAGGAAGTACAGCTCACCGAAGACCTTGGCCAGGTTCGCGCGGTTGATCTCGTCGATGATCAGGAAGTGCGGGATGTGCCGGTTGCCCTCGCGGGAGGCCAGATCGGCGAGTTCACGCAGTGGGCCGGCGGTGAGCCGGAAGGCGACCTCCCGGCTCTGCGGGTCCTCCTGCGGCCGGAAGCCCTCGAAGAAGTCCTCGTACGCGTACGAGGGGTGGAACTGCACGAGCTTGACCTGCTCGGGCCCGCCGCCGAGGAACTCGGCCAGCTTCAGGGCGAGATACGTCTTGCCGGTCCCGGGCGGGCCGTACAGCACCAACTGCCTTTCGTCCCAGAGCAGATCACGCACCTCGCGCAGCCAGGCGGTGTCGTGCACGAGGAGTTCGCCGGCCAACTCGTCCGTGGGCTCGGGCAGCTCCAGCTCGCGCCGGGCGGTGAGCGCGGGGATCTCCACGCTCGGGTCGCGATCGGCGGCCTCGGCCTCCTCGATCAGATCCTCGTCGCTCATCCCCAGACCGTCGATGAGGTCCTTCACCGCGGTCAGATCGACGACGTCATGCTGTGCGGAGAGCTTCTGCTGGAGCGCCTCGGGCAGGTCCTCGTACGCGTGCCCGTCCTCCGCCCAGTCCACTGCCCTTTGCAGATCCGACGGGCCGTCCTCGGGAGTGAGCTGCGCGGCGTCTCCGGTGATCTTGCCGATGTAGAGCCGGCCGCCCGAGATGGTGCACATGGTGTCGCCGGGCCGCATCCGGGAGAGGAACAGGTGCAGTTCCTCGACCAGCTGCACCTTCTGGTTGTACGTCGCGGTGGAGGCGTAGTCCTCCTCGACGGCGGCGCGCAGCCGGTCCTTGCTGATGCCCTGCTCGACACCCTGTCGCAGGTGACGTGCTCGCAGGGTCACCAGCCCCTCGGGCAGCCACAGACGCCGGACGAGATCGAGGCCGGAGACATTGGAGCCGCGTACCAGCCAGGCCCGGCTGGGTCCCCACCACACCTGGTCGAGATAGTCGGAGAGCGGATGGCCGTCGGCGGTCTTCCACTCCAGCCATCCGTTGGCACTGCGACCGACCAGGATCTCGGCGGCGGCCGACGGCGAGTTGCACACGACGTCCCGCGTCGTCTCCAGCCAGCCGGGCCACTCGGCAGATTCCGTCAGGACCCCTTCGTCGATCAGCCGCTGCCTCAGCCGGTGGGACGACGGCATGCGCACGGGGAACGAGGGCACCACCTCGGACCGGCCGGGAGAGCCGGCCAGGACGACGAACTTCTGGCTCCCGTTCGTCCCCTTCTCGGTCAACAGCCGGCCCCGGGCTTCGGGGCCGCCGTTGGGCAGCCTCAGCCGGAACTCCGGGTACGGCGTGCCGTCGTCGGCCATGGTCACATTCTCCCCATTCATGCACCGTGCGTTGACCAGAACGATAGGGGGCGCCGCCGACAGTGGACTCCCAGGGCGGGCCGCGCACCGAGGTGCGGCACCCGCACTCAGGTCTCTGCCGACGTCGGGACGGAAGCCGTGTCCGGTCTGGCGCGCAGGGCCGCGAGGAGGGCGGTGACCTCCAGTAACCGGGTGTGGATCTCCGCCGGTGCCGGGGGCAGCTCGTACGTGCGGTAGTGGCATGCCGCGCTCAGCGCCGACCAGGTGGTACGGCACCGGCGGGCGGTGTCGTGTCCCGCGTACCACTCCAGGCACAGCATCCGGTGCTTGCCGATCCGCGTCATCGACGGAGTGACCCGCTGCCAGTAGGCGTCCAGGGCCTGGTCGAGCGCCATGCGGAGCAGGACCGCGGCGGCACGGGCGCGCAGGCCGGGGGCAAGGGCGTTCACGGTGCCGGGCTCGCAGAGCAGGAGACGGGCGGCGGCGGTCACGAGGGTCTCCGGGGACGCCTTCATCGGGCACCCCCGGCGTTCTGACTCCCGGTGCCGCTCCGGATGGCCGTCGCGAGCGCCTTGGTCCGGCGGACGAGACTCTTGCGGTCGTCGACGGTCGGCAGGGACGTGTGAGCACCTGAGTTGAAGGTCTCGATCAGTGTCCAGCCTCCGGGACAGATCCGCTCGACGGCCGCACGGGCGTGCTGCTGCTCGTCGCCGAGCAGGGCGAGGGACACGTACGACTTGGTGCGATCGAGGGACTGGACGCGCTCCTCGACCGCCCGCAGCCCGAGTCCCTGCTCGTCGCGGAGCCTGCGTCGCGCCGTCTCCAGGCAGGCGGCCTCCACCGCCACCCGGCACATGGCGGGCAGCACGTGATCGGCCACCGCCTGCGGCAGGTCGGGGTCCAGGGAGATGGCCCGCACCTCCGCGAGAGCCTGTTCCACCGGGTCGGTGAGAGTCTCCACGCCCACCACCGAGTCGGTCTGGCGGCTCACGCGCAGGATGGTCGCCTTGATGCCGAGGTGCGCGACAGCCTGCTGGAGCCGGGTGTCATGGGTGAAGACGATCACCTGCCTGTCCCGGGCGCAGGCGTCGAGCACCCGAGCCAGCCCCTCGACCTTCTCGGGGTCCATGGACTGCACGGGGTCGTCGATGACGAGGAAGCCGAACGGGCTGTCGGCGTGCGTGGCGCGCGGCAGGAACAGGGAGAGCGCCAGGGAGTGCAGCTCGCCCTGGCTCATCACGCTGTAGGCGGGCGCGGACATGTCGTCCACGGAGACGTCGAGGACGACCTTGCCGCGGCCGGGGGTGCCGGCGAGGGTGACGGATCCGAGCGTGACACTGCTGTGCTCGCACAGCAGCTGCCACACCTCCTGGGACCGCCGGGCGAAGGGCCGCAGCCGTGCGTCCCGCAGTTCGTCGATGATCGGCCGCAGCCAGGTCCGCGCCTTGCGCGCGTGCCTGCCCCGGTCGAGTGCGGCCTCCTTCGCCTCCGCAGCGCCCAGCCACTCGGCGAGCCGTACGGCGAACGGCTGCCAGGCACCGTCGTGCTCGGCGAGCCGCCGGGCCGCCTCCTCCCGCACCTGCCGGCACGCGTCGTCCAGCGCGGCAGCGGCACGCTCGAGGCGGTCCGCCAGCTCCCTGGGGTGGGTGATGTCCCGGCACCGGGTCCACTCCTGCCACACCGCCGCAAGGGGGGAGGGCTCGCCCCGCAGCCACACCGGGACCGGTTGTACGAGGCCGTGTCCGGCCCGAAGCGAGACCGCCACCTCCTGCCGGGCGGCCTCGGCGTCCGCGGCGGCCGTCTGGAGTCGCTCCACCTCCCCCCGTGCCTGCTCGGCCCACTCCCGGTCGAGCCGGTTCTCGGCTCCGCAGACCGGGCAGTCCGTGTTCCGGGAGCGCCGCTGGTGCTCGATCGCGGCCTCCAGCAACCGGGCCATGCGGCGGGCCTCCTCGGCGGTGCCGTGCCGGGCCTCTTCCGCATGCGCGGCGGCCTCCCGCAGTCGGGCGACAGCACCACCGACCTCCGCCAGGTCCGGCCCGGTGAGAGTCGCGTGCCGTCGCAGCCGGGCCAGCTCCGCCTCCGCGGCGGGAGCACGGCTCTCCAGCAGCGCACGCACCCGGCCGAGATCGGGCTTCGCTCCCGACAGCGCCTGGACCGCCTCGCGGGCCCTGGGGTCGTCGAGCGCGACCAGATCGCCGAGGAGCCGCGCGGTGAGCGCGTCCGTGCGATCGACCGTCTGCTTGCACTCACTCACGGCGTCCTTGACCCGGCCGTCGAGCTCGGCGAGCAGTTCGAGCCCGAGGAGCTTGAAGAAGGCGTCGTGCAGCCCACCGAGCGTGCCGTTGATCATCGAACCTAGTTCGCTGTACGGCAGGAAGGGCCGGGCGAGATCCAGCGCCTCGGCGTCGACGACCTCCTCCAGCTTCCGCTCCGAGCCGTCCGCCCCCTCGACCCGCGTGCGGGCCTCGTCGACCTTGGGCCCGTGCCAGGTCCGCCGCAAGGTGACGGCTTCACTCTGCTCGCCGACGGACAGCACGACGGAGACCTCGGGGGTGACGTCGGGGCTGTGCAGGTTGCGCCAGCCCTTCTGCCAGTCGGTGGCCCGCCGCCCGTCCCACCGGGAGTTGCGGCCGGTCAGCGCCGTCTCGGCGGCCTCGGCGAAGCTCGACTTGCCGGAGCCGTTCGGCCCCGCCACGACGACCAGGCCGGGCCCGGGCGGCAGTTCGAGGGTGGTCCGCGGACCGATGCCACGCCAGCCCGCCGCGGTGATGGACCGGAGCTGCACGGGTCCGGCTCGCCCTCCGCTGCTCCTGGCCGCCTCGTCGGGGACCAGCTCGTGCAGGAGCTCCTGTACCTCAGGTGCGAGGCCGGAGTGGTGCAGGCGGTCGAGGAGGAGATCACGCAGAGAGGCGGGAGGCTGATCGGTCATGGTCGTTCCCCGTTGTATGGGCGCGGCACAAGGGGCCACGCGGGCTGCTGATGCACTTTGTTGGCACCATCAAGCATGATGATCCTCTGTTAGCACTGTCAACGCAATTACTGGATTCCAGCTATTCGAAATTGTGTACGTGTTGACAGTCTCGGGCCGGCCGAGCGAGGCCGCTAAAGTGACCGCATGCCCCCGCGCACCTGCTGATCATCGGAGACCGCACCGCACTGAGCTGGGTAATCACCGAGCAGCGGATGGCGTTCCCGGCAGGCCGGTCAAAGGCGGCGCGCGCGTTGGAGGGGAGGGAAGAGGTCTTCATCTGCACCACGCGCGGATGCTTCCGGAATCCGACGCGGGACCTGGGACGGGTCATCGGCCGGGCGACGATCGCCAGCGCCGTACGCGTTCTGGACGAGCCGGTGGTCTTCAACGAGCGTTCCTTCTCCGAAGGTTGCCGCCTGAAGGTGTGGGCCTGGCTCCATTCCGTGAGGGTCTGGTCCTGTGTGTCCTGGTGCCCCGACTGTCCGTCTTCCCTGACCCAGCGACCTGGAGCGTCCGCATGCGGCGGGCGTCGCTGACCCTCCCGCCGGCCGATGCCGAACTCGACGCACGGAGCTGGAACCGCTACTGCGCCCGTACGACGAAACGCGCGCGGGGTACCGCTGGGAGGCGGCTGCGGCCTGACCCGCACCCCCGGGGCACGCTCTTTCTGCGCGACGTGACCCGCTCATCGACCAGCGACCGAGCGTGATCGGCTCATGTCCATGCGTTGATCCGACCGACGAACCGGCGCGGTGCGGGTACCGTCTAGACCGCAGCCAATGCCCACCATCGAACCGGGAGCACGACCGTGACCGCACTGCACGCGCAGCCGCAGCCCGGTGAACCGCTCATCCCCATGCCCGCCCTGACCCCCGACGCCCTGCGTGCCGCTGTCGAAGAGCTCACACCGAGCCGTATGCCGGCGTTCGTCCGTGATCTCGTCGACGCGACCACCAGTGCTCAGCAGGCCCAGTCTCTGGCGCCGCTACGCACCTTCGTCCATACGTGGGGTGTGTTCGTCGCGATCCAGCGCTATCCCTCTCGTGCCGCACGCCTGCGGCACCTGGAGGACGTGGTGAGCGGCGGGGTGCAGGATCCGGCGGATGCCATCACCGAGATAAGGAGGATCCACGCGGAGGCGGAGGCCGAGGCCGGACTGTGACCGACTGGAAGTGGGACTACAACCCGAGCGAGGAGTACCTGACCGCCGGGCTCCCCGTGGGCGTTGTCGCAGAGGTGGAACGCATCGCCACCGAAATCGCCGCGCTGGGCCGTGACGCCGAGACGGCAGGTAGCAGACCCGAAGACAAACCCGGTGGGCTGAGGAACTTCCCGATTTTCGGCGGTCGCGGTTTCATCCAGTTCCTCGCCGTCCCCCGGCACGAGTGCGTCTACGTCTGCAACATCGTCTGGAACGGATGACGGCGCTGCGGCGAAAGTCATTGCCTGCGTCCGATGCTCAGTGCGCGACGGCCAGCACGCCCATGCGGCCCGCTCCGTAAGCCGCGCGACCGCTCGTTGAGGGGGCGCGTGGGTGTCGATGCCGATGACGTGAATGATACCGAGCCTGCCCTGCGAGCCATCGACCCGGAGGACGCGATGAGCGTGGCCGCCCGGCCAGGGATGGACGATCACCGCGTTGGGGCGTAGCTGACGCCACAGGTGAGGAGTTGGTGCATGTCGGCGGCGCTGACACCGTGGCGGTCGTAGTGCTTGGCCCTTGATGCTGCCCAAGCACTGGGTGCCGAACTCCATGAGTCGGCAGTATGTCATTCCCGGACCGGACGGGTTCAGGCCAGGGCCTAGCACTCCAGGGGCAGCGTGGGCCAACCCTCCAGGGGAACTGGGCCAGCACCTGCTTGCGCTCCTGCTCCGCCCCGGCTTCGTCCTTGGCGGCGGTGCTCCGGTCGAACCAGGCCGCTGCTTCCCACATGTCCACGCCGTCGGTCATCGCGTCGTGATGCCGGACCGGTGAGGGTCGCAGGGGGTGTGGAGCGTTTTGGGCCTGCGTGGCGCGACCTCGCCGGATCAGTGGCCTTCGAGGTCGAGTTCGGCCCGGACGGGCTCCTGGAAGCCGTTCGTTTTGATGTGGGCAACGGCTGACGGATGGGTGGTCAGCCACTCGCCGCACACTCGCCAGTGATGGACGCTGCCGTCGCGGAACTCGGTGCGCACTTCCGCGACGAGCTTCTTGTCGCACTCGCCGCTCGTGGCCATGGAACAGATGACCTTGTCGTGTTGCTTGAACGCCGGAATGTACGGGTGGATGGACAGGATCGGAGAGCGCATCTCCCGCGTTGCTCCATGGGACATGGCGCGGAGGGTAGCAGCGCGTCCTCGCCGGCCGCTTGCGCGCCGTGCGATGTCCGGTCGGTGGTCACGACTCGTCCTCGTCTCCCAGCTCGTTGACGAGCGGTACGAGGAGCGGGTGGACGGAGAAGCCGGACGCGCGGCCGCCGGGGTCCGCGTCGCCCGAATGCCGCGTCCGAGGGACGCTCCGTACGTCACGTCCCCTCGGGTTCACCTGTGGGGACGGTAGCGCGACGAAGACGACCGTTGGAAGCGAACGGGGAACTCTCGCCGGTCTGTTGGCCGGGGCGGGCGTCCCATGTCAGCTGGAACGGTGGCTCACCTCGGCCCAGACGGTCTTGCCGCCCGGCGGATGCGGTTCGGTGCCCCAGCGGTCGGCCAGCGCGCTGACCATGAGCAGACCGCGGCCCGTCTCGCCGTCCGTCGCAGAGTCGGTCGGTACGACGGGGAGTTGCCCGCCCTTGGCGTCGGTGACCGCGATGCGGAGGAGGCCGGTCGTGATGTCGAGAGTGAGAGCGAGCCGGAAGTCGCGGCCCTGGACGCGGCCGTGCAGGGCAGCGTTGGCGCCGAGTTCGGCGACGATCTGCTCGGCTCGCTCGGTCACGTCGGGTGACAGGTCCCAGGTGCGGAGCTGAGTGGTGGCGAGGAGGCGGGCGAGGCGGGCTCCTCGGCGGGTGGAGGACAGGAGCTGGGCGAACGTGGCCACGGTGCGGGGCGCTTGGGGAAGGGTTGCGCTCATGGGGCCACCGTGGCGGGCGCGCGGGGGCGCGTTCCAGGAGTGACGCTCGTACGGTGCGTCAGCGTACGGGCCCCCTTGGCCGACGGTACGGGCATCTTGCCGTCACGCTGAGCCGAGCGGGAGCCCGATCCGTGCGACAGTCTCCGGACCTTCGGCGCCGTCGTCCGGCTTCTGCGGGAACATGCGGGGCTGAGAAGTACCCGAAGCATGCACCCGCACTGAACGGGCGGACCTGTCGAAGTCGTGTACCGACCGAGGGAGTGGGTGGTGCTTCCTTCGCTCGCTGATCCGTCGCTGTTCACGAAGGAGCTGCGCGCCGGGCGGCACCGGGTTTCGTGCGCGCTGGAGAACCATTCGTAGTTAGCGCTTCACGCATTGGTGTGCTGACCGTAGAATTCCACGTCCAGGGGGGATCAACGGGACTTGTGCGGCCACCAGGACAGTCAGGACGTCCGTGGCCGCGCTTTGCGTTGACGGCATGGGGCACTGCCGTCGAGGCCGGTGCTCCGTTGGCCCGGAGGCGACGACATCAGGGACCAGCGTGACGAACTCGGGTGACTTCGGGGGCAGCCAGGAACTCGACCGCCTCAAGGCGATGCTTGAGAACTGGCGCACCTCTCTGGTGGACCTGAGCGGCCGCAACCGGCTGCTCAATTTCCGCCACACCAAGTCGGCGACACTGGAGATCTCGACCCCGTCCGCGCAGGAGCTCGTCGAAGGCCTGGCCCGGGGCTGGGACTTCGCGCCGCTCCCGGACGAGGAGCCGGTGGCCGGCGAGGGCATGGGCCCCGGCGACGTGGTTCTGGCGAAGAAGGGCGACCGCACCGGCGGAATCGTCACCCAGAAGACCACCGCGCCCTCTCTCCTGCGCGCGTTGAACAGCTTGCGCACCAAGGCGACGCAGGTCTTCAACGACTACGGCCTCTGGACCCTCAGCCTCGGCGTCGGCATGCTCCGCTGGTGTGAGGACGGAGCCGAGACGGGCAGCGACTCCCCCCTGGTCCTGATCCCGGCGGTCATCGAGCGCACGCGCAACGGCCGGATCCGCCTCAGGGCGAGCGACGACGAGGAACCACGTCTCAACCCGGCCCTGAGAGTGAAGCTGCAGCAGTTCCACATCGACTGGACGCCGGTCGCCGAACAGGACCCTTCGGATCTGCAGGCGGTGCTCTCCGCCGCGGCCCGCGCGGTGGCGGGCAAGCCGGGATGGCAGGTCTCCGAGCGCGTCGTACTCGCGCTCTTCGCCTCCCACAAGGAGTCGATGTACCAGGACCTGCTGGACAACGAGGGCCGGGTCCTCGGCAGCGACCTCGTACGGGCGATGGCGCTCGGCCCGCGTTCCGGACTCGCTTCCGACCGTTTCGACTTCGAGGAGATCGAGCTCGACCGGATCGACGAACTGAGCCCGCCCGAGGACAGCCCGCTGGTGCTCGACGCCGACGCCTCGCAGCGGCAGGCCGTCGCCGCGGCCGTGGCCGGGCGGTCGTTCGTCCTCGATGGCCCGCCCGGCACCGGGAAGAGCCAGACGATCACGAACATGATCGCCGGTCTGATGCACGCGGGCCGCAGCGTGCTGTTCGTCAGTGAGAAGGCGGCGGCCCTCGACGTCGTCCTCGACCGGCTGAAGTCGGTCGGACTCGACTCGTACGCTCTGGCCCTCCACAGTCACAACACCAGCCGCAAGGCGGTGGCCCAGGAACTGGGCCGGGCGCTCGGGGAGGAGCCGCGCGCACCGCAGCTGTCGCAGCAGACCCTGGCGCAGGCCAGAGAACTGCGCCTGGCGCTCAGCTCCTACGCCGAAGCGATGAACGAGGTCCGCGACCCGCTGGGACGGACCCTGCACGACGTGCTCGGTCAGGTGGGTCGACTGTCCGAGGCGCCGGTGGCGTACCTGAGCCATGGTGACGACATCCCTGCGGGTGCGCAGGCGACGTTTCGCGCCGAGACGCTCGGCGGCGAGGACCTGCGCCTGATCGTCGAGGCGACGAAAGCCATCTCCGACGCCTGGGAGGCGGTCGCCGATCCGACGTTCCCCTGGCGTGGCCTGCGAGCCGGCCTGCCGCATCCCCGCCCTGTGCTGGAGCAGGCCCAGGCGGCGCGGGACGCGCTCGCGACGGCGGTCGACCGGTACCGGGATCTCGCATCCGAGGGAGTACCCGTCACGGACCAGAGCGGAATCGACCGTCTGATCGGGCTCCTACGGCTGCTCGACGTGCGCAGTCCCGTGCCGGAAGCGTGGCTGACCACGGATGCCTTCGCCGACGAGGTGGACGACCGGGTCGACGCCTTCCTGGCGGAACTGCGCAAGGCGCAGCGCACGCGCACCGCCGTCCGGGCAACGGTGGGCGAGCGCTGGCAGGAGCTGTCCACCAGGCTGACGGCCGAGCCGGGAGAGGCCGAGAGGGCGCTCTCGACGATGGCGCCGCGCGGCCTCGACCTCTCCGGACTCACGGAAGAGCGAGCGCGACAGCTCGCCGGGGAGTTCGACGAGACCGCTGGTGTGCTGGAGCGGACTCTGCGGAGCCTCACCCGCGTCAGCCACCTCACCGGGCTCACGCATCCCGGCAGCCCCGCGGAAGCACGTCATCTGTGTGACGTGGTCGCCGTGGCCGCCACCGAACACCGCCCTCTTGAGCAGTGGCTGGTCCCCGACGGCCCCGCGCGCGCGGAGGAGGCGGCGGTCGGGGCCATCGCCGACGCACTCGCTGACTTCTTCACCCGACGGGACCAGGTGCTTTCCGCCCAGGCCCTCGCCACGGACCACGCGGGCCCCGGATGGGCCGAACTGCGTCCGGAAGTGAGTGCGGAGCGACCGGCCAACGAGCAGGCCCTCGCCGCACTGGAACCGCCCGGCGCCGACATCGCGGCGCTGACCGGCCGGGAGGCCGCGGAGCTGGCGGAGCGGTTCGACACGCTCGCCGGCACCCTTGAGACGGCCGCCGGGCACGCCGACTCGGTGGCCGACCGCCTCGGGTGCGCTCGACCGAAAGCGATGTCCGAGGCCGAGGACCTGGCCACGCTCGTGGAAGTCGCCGCCGCCTCGGACCGCACGCTCGACGCGTGGCTCGACCCCCGGGCGCTACCCGGGGTCCAGGCAGCCGTCGCGGAGATCTCCTCGGCCGCCGAAGAACTGGCCGCCGCGGCCGAGGCGGCACATGGGACCTTCCTGCCCGAGGTCGTCTCCACACCCGAACTGCCCGAAGCCGTCCACCGGCTCATGGCGGGCCGCCAGGGACTCGCCGGCATGCTGTCCAGCGGCATCCGGGCCGACCGGAAGCTGGTGGCCCGGCTGACACACGGCGGCTCATGGCGTGGCGAGCTGTACGACAAGCTGCCCCTGGCCGACGCCTGGTACACCGCGCACCGGAAGCTACGGTCACTGGCCTCGACCCACGCCGAGCTGCTCGGACGCTATCGGGGCACGGCTCTGCCCGACGTCCCGGCCCTGCGCAGGGCACTCGCGCACGCCGAGGCGGTCCACGCACTCGCGCCGGAAACCGTCGCCGACCCCCACCGCCGGAGCCTGCTGGCCACTCACCTGGCCGACGGCCGCGAGCCGCAATCCGCACTCGTCGAGCAGGGCACGGCACTGCGCGGTGAACTCGCCATGTGGCGACAGTACTTGGACGGCCCGTCGCCGGCTCCGCAGGCGGCCGACCTCGCCAAGCTGCCACTCGACGCCGCCGCCCGCTGGCTGCGCGCCCACCTCGCCCCGTTGCGACAGGCCGTCGCGCTGCTGGACACCGTCGCCTCGGTCGGCCGCCGCGACAGTGGCCCCGGTTCCGCCCACACGCTCGCCGCAGCGCGCGCCGCGGTCACGGCCGCGCACGCGGCCCAGAAGGAGACAGCCGCGTTCGACGCCCAGGCCGTATCCGACCGCGGCCTTCTCGGCCCGTGGTACGGGGGACTCGACACGCAGGCGGACGACCTGCGCGAAGAGGCGCCCGACGGCGTAACGGGATACGAACCTGTGGGAGAACTCCTGCGCCGCGGTCTGGACCTGACGCGACAGCGACCGGGACCGTACGCGACGGAGCAGCAACGCGAGCTGCTGGGCCGCTACGTCCTGCAAGGGCGCCCCGACACCGAGGCCCTGCGAGCCGCCTTGGACTCCGCCCGGCTGACCGCCCGCCTCGCGCCCGACGCGCTCACCGACCCCGCGCGCCGGAGCAGCCTCGTCGACGTACTGGCCGACGGCAGGCCCGAACCACGCGAACTCCTCGCACAGACCGATCAGATCCGCCGTGACCTGGACCTCTGGCAGGAGTACACCCGGCAGCCGCAGGTGGCCGCGGTCGGCACGGTACTCGCCGGTGGCCCGCTCGACCGGGCGGCGAGCTGGCTGAGGGCACACGTGGAGCCCTTCGAGGACGCGGCCGACCTCATCCGCTCCACCGACCGCGTCATGGAGGGGGACGAGGGCCTGACCCTGTCCCGGGCCAGGGAAGCGGTGGCCGCCGTCGTCTCCGCCCGTGCCGCCGAGTCCGGTTTCGCCGAGAACGACGCCGCGAACCGGAGCCTTCTCGGCGCCCTCTACCGGGGTGTCGACACGGACCGTGACGCGGTCCTGGACGCTCTGGACTGGTCCCAGAAGGTCCGCCGTGCCGCACACGGCGGTCACTCGGCGTCCCTGCCGCAGGCAGCGGCCCGGCTGATGCTGACCGCGCCCGCCGACCCATCGGTCGCGGCCCGCGCCGACGACTGGAGCCGCCAGCGCGAGGCACTCGCCCAGTACTTCGAGCCCGAGCGCACGGAGGAGCTGCGACGCGAACTCGCCGGTTCCCTCTCCGCGGCCGGGTCCGTCCTGACCCGCCTGGACCGCGACCCCTTCGGCCCGGAGGCGTGGATCAGCCGCACCGACGCACTGGCCTTGCTGCGCCGCTACCACCTCGACGGGCTGCCCGACCAGCTCGCGCGCCGAGAGGCCTCCGCCGAGGACTTCCCCGCCGCGATGGAGCGTGCGGTGCTCACTGCCTGGGTCGAGCACCAGCTGGGCACGGACCAGAGGCTGAAGCCGATGCGGGCGGTGGAACGGGACCAGCTGGTGGAGCGGTTCCAGAGGGCGGACCAGGACCTGGTGGCGGCGGCGCACGCCGAGGTCATCGCCGCCTGCAACGCCCGCCGTCCGCGCCGGACGGCGGTGGGGCAGGCCGCGGTGATCCGCCGCGAGGCGGAGAAACAGCGCCGCCACATGCCCGTACGGCATCTGCTGACGCAGACGCGCGACGTCGTACGGCTGGTCAAGCCCTGCTTCATGATGAGCCCGTTGACGGTCAGCCAGTTCCTGCCACCGGACTTCGAGTTCGATGTCGTCGTCTTCGACGAGGCGTCCCAGGTGCTGCCCCAGGACGCGGTGAACTCCGTCTACCGGGGCAAGGCCCTCATCGTGGCGGGTGACCAGAAGCAGCTGCCGCCGACCTCGTTCTTCGCCGCGGCCGGGGACGGCGACGACGGCGACGAGTGGGACGAGGACGCCACCGACGGCTTCGAGTCCATTCTCGACATGTGCAAGGCCAGCGGAGTCCTGCGCGGGCTGCCCCTGCGCTGGCACTACCGCAGCCGGCACGAGAACCTGATCGCCTTCAGCAACCACGACTTCTACGACAACTCCATGGTCACGTTCCCGGGCGCGCTGGAACAGGGCCCGGACATCGGCGTGGAGTTCATCAAGGCGGACGGCGTCTACGACCGCGGCGGGAACAGCGACAACCCCCTTGAGGCCGCCAAAGTGGCCCAGCGGGTCATCCACCACTTCGACACCCGCCCCGCGCACACCCTCGGCGTCGTCGCGCTGTCGAAGGCACAGGCGGAGGCGATCGAGGAGGCGGTGCAGAAGGCGAGGGCGGTCCGCCCGGACCTGGACCACCACTTCACGGAGGGCCGGCTCGACGGTTTCTTCGTCAAGAACCTCGAAACCGTCCAGGGCGACGAGCGTGACGTCATCATCCTCTCCATCGGCTACGGTCCCGACCACCGCGGCAAGCTGCTGTCGATGTTCGGCCCCATCAACAGGGAGGGCGGCTGGCGGCGCCTCAACGTCGCCGTGACCCGTGCCCGGCGCCGCATGGAAGTCGTCGCCTCCTTCCACGGAGGCGATCTGCCGGACAGCGCCAACAAGAGCGTGCAGCACCTCAAGCGGTACCTGCAGCACGCCCAGCTGGGTCCCGCGATCCTTCAGACGCAGGCCGCCGATCCGGACGCGGCTCCGGAGAGCCCCTTCGAGGAGGAGGTCGTCGACGTCCTGCGCGGCTGGGGGTACGACGTCCAGCCGCAGGTGGGGGTCGCCGGTTTCCGCATCGACATGGCGGTACGGCACCCGGGCGCGCCCGGCACGTACGCGCTGGGCATCGAGTGCGACGGCGCCATGTACCACTCCTCGCGGGCGGCTCGCGACCGCGACCGGCTCCGGGAAGCGGTCCTGCGCGACCTGGGCTGGCGGCTGCACCGCATCTGGGGCACGGACTGGTATCGCAACCGCCGGGACGCGATGGCACGGCTGCGGGCCGCGGTGGAGACGGCGTGTGCGGAGGACCCGCATGCGGTGCGCGTGACGCCACCGGTGGGGCAGGACGACAGCGACGGCGGCCGCGGCATCGGTGGCGGCCGAACGACGGAGGCCGTGGAAAGCTCCGCGCGCGCGGAGGCCGGAGAACCGGCGGAATCGGTGGAACCGGCGCGACCGGCAGGCGGTCCGGTGGCCCCGCGAGTGGAGTTCGTGACGGTCGACGAGGGCCCCGCGCCCTGGAGCCGCCCCTACCAGGAGGTCTCCCCCCGCCTGCTGGCAGAGGTACGTGACAGGTCCAGTAGTCGGCTGGGCCTGTGGGGCCTGGAGTTGCAGGACCCGGACGCCCTCGACGTAGTGGCGGACGTGGCGCTGTGCGTGGTCGAGGTGGAAGGCCCCGTCGAGAAGGAGGTGATCTACACCCGGGTCCGCCTCGCGTGGGGCATCGGACGAGCCGGCCAGGTGGTCCGCGACCGCATCGACCGGGCTCTACGCCGCCTGCTCAAGCAGGGCAAGATCGTCCACGTCGGCACGGCCTACGACATGCCGGGCCACGAGACGGAGTTCGCCCGCACGCCGACGGATTGGTGCGCCCGGCGGGTGGCGGAGGTTCCCACGGCGGAACGGCGTTTCGTGCTCCGGCAGGTGGTCGACGAAGGACCCGGCGTGCACCGTGAGGACCTGCTGCGGGAAGCCGCCCGCTTCTTCGGGTGGGCGCGGCTCGGAGCCGACATCCGGGACGCGCTGACCGCCGACATCGACGCGCTGACCGCCGCCGGGGAGCTGATCGAGTCGGAGGGCGGCCTGGTACCGGCGGAGGGTTCTTGATCCGTTGCGGTGGGCTCTCCGGTAAAGCAGGCCGCGGGGCTCGGGGTTGTCGGGGATGGGCGATGCGCAGGGAGTTGCTGAACCCGGACCCGGACCACCCCATGTGTCCGAACTCGTGAACGGGATCTGTCGTGGTCACCACTCGTTTCGCCTACATCTGTCGCCCGTTCGCCCAGGGTCTGCTCGACAAGACCCGCGCGCTCAACGAGCTGGATTTCGACAAGCACCAGCGAGCCCGACTGAGGGAGTCCGTCTCCGTCGACGTTCGCAAGCTCTGCGACATGCTCATACCCGATGCCCGACATCCGCAGGTCAGCGTCGCTGCCGCTGAGCAGGCCGCAGCCATCGGGGTCGACCTGGGACAGGAGACGTGGCATTCCCAGACCAGGTTTGATCCCAAGCGAGCGGTGTTCCACTACGAGCACGTGAATCCCGTCAGCCAGATCGTGAACGCCCTGACCTACGCTGATTCCGTCGGCGCGATTGTGCAGATCCTCTCTGACGGCTTGCGGCTGGCGTGGATCACCAAGGATGAAGACGCCCGACTCACTGCACTCGGCTACCGCCATAAGCGGCCCGATCCCGGCGCCGCGTACGCGGAGGCGGGGGTCGTGCTGCTGCCCGCACTGCCCGACCCTGATCATGATCGAATGGACCGGCGTGGCTGAGGACGGCAGCGCGGGCAGTGGCCCGGGGGCCACGGTGAACAGGAACGGTGTCAGGTCTCCCGTGCCCGCTCAGAACAGTGCCAGGCCCTCGCCGCTGGTGTCCGCGACGACCGGCCGGGACTCGGCGGGAAGGCCGTCCAGGCGGTCAGGACCGGCCGCGGCGGCCACGGCGGGGGCCGTCTCCGCCAACCAGACACGAAACCGCTCGGCGGCTTCGCGGTAGGGGACGCGCGCCAGGACACGGTGCTCGCCGGAGGGGCAGCAGTCGACCGCGACCGTGAGCAGGCAGGAACGGGGCGTGTTCTGACTGCCCGTCCAGGACACCCGCAGGACACCGCAGGGCTTGCGCCCGCCGGGGGCGCGGTGGGTCGGGCGCAGCGATCGGCAGGCTGTGTGGGCGGTCCATGCGGCGAGGTGCGGCAGGGGCAGGGTGGTGCGTGCGCGGCAGCCGGGGCAGCGGTGCCAGTGGCGCAGCCAGTCCTCGGTGTCGGTGTGGAAGAGACGTGTGTAGCGGTTGGCCACGCGGATGTCGTTGCTGTACAGGTGATCGGGACGTTCGAGTGTGTTGCAGGACTGGCACACGGGGGCGCGGACGTAGCCGTGTTCGTGGCAGTGGTCGAGGACTGCCGCGGGCCCGCCGCGGCAGACGGCGCACACCCACCCGGCCACCCTGCGGGAGGTACCGGGCTTCCTGCTGAGCACCGAGTACAGCTGACCTTCCAGCTCTCCGTCGTACGGGCGCGGTGAGGCGGTGGGGCCTTCGGGGCTCGTTGTCTGCCGGGCGCCGGCGTCCCGGGCCTGCCGGGGGTGGGAGGGCGGCTCGGTGGCGGCCGCGTCCGCCCGGCGGGTCCGCGCCGCTTGCACCCACTGCGTCTCCGCGTGCTCGGCCGCGTCCAGCAGCCTGACCACAGCGCGCGGCAGCCACCACGTCCGCCGCGTCCCGTCGCGGTCCCGCTCCACGAGTATCTGTCGCCAGTCGATCCCCGCCAGATGGTACGGCCGGCCGACTTCACGTCGTGCCGCTCGCTCGGGGCCGCCCCGTTCCTGCACTTCCCCCGTGATGCGCCGGCGCCAGCGCAGCGGCGTTTCCTCGTCGCCCTCCTGCCTCGGCGCCCCACGAAACGGACCGATGCGGACCAGGTCCTGCCGGTCCATTCTGACCGCGTTCAGTTCCGCAGCCGCCCGGCGCACCTCGATCTCCGAAACACTCCACTGACCGCCGCTCGCCCTCACCGTCGCCACCAGCTGGCCGCCGAGCAGGACGTACCCCGCCCGGGCGTGGGCGGGAGAGCAGGTGAACGCCCCAGGAGCCGTCGGCACAGCACTGCCGGCCGTCAGATCGACCCACAGGGCGTCCGCGGCACCCAGGGTGATCAGGCTGTCCGCGCGACCGGGCATGACACGCTCTGACATACCGCAAGGTTAACGGCGCCGACGCGGCAACGGGTCCCCAAGCGCCTCGGCCGGCCGGGCCGCCGCCCGCAACTCCCTGTTCCCGAGCATCTGTTCGTCAGCACTCGCCCTGGGGGCCCTGAGTTCCCGGCGGACTCGTGCGCCGAATCCGCGTTCGCTCTCCGGCGCACGGGTGACGCGCCCGCACTTCGCCGTCGGGCGTGCGGAGTGGGCGCGGTTCGTGGGGTTCGTGTCGCAGGCCTGAACGGCTCAGGGGGGTGGCACTCGCGGGACCATCCCGCGGGCCGTGAAGTCGGCCCCGGTCGGCTGTGGAGGATGCCGGCCGGGCCGGGCCGCGACTGTCAGGTGCGGGCCTGGACGATGAGCGTGCCGATGTGCCCGGCTTTCGGGGCGTCCACCACCGGCGCCTCAGCGGACGTGAAACCGGCTCGGAGCAGGTGCCGCTCCCACACTGCGGGCCTGTAGCTGTACCGGTACGTGAACATGGCCTTCCCCGTGAACCCGCCCTTGTACATGCCCTGCGGCCCGTAGGCACCCGGGATGGCCGGCGGCTGGGAGAACACGAAGACGCCGCCCGGGAGGAGGTGCCTGCGGACGAGAGGGAAGAGGCGGGACGGGGCGGTGAACCAGGCCGCGCCGAAGACGGAGTACACGGCGTCGTACCGTCCCTCATCTGCGGCGAGCCAGTCGAGGATCTCCCCCCGCTCGATCCGCACCCCGAGCGGCGCCCACTTCTCGCCCGCGAGCGCCACCATGCGCGGCGACAGATCGACCCCGGTGGCCCTGACGCCTTGTTGTACGAGGTGGGCGAGGGCACGGCCGGTGCCGCATCCGATCTCCAGCACGGTCTCCGGGCCGCCGAGGAGTTCGGGTCCGGGGCCGTGGCCGGCGTACTGGGTCCAGCAGAACGACGGCTCGGCGTCGTCCTTGAACGCCGACTCGGCGTAGGCGTCCCACAGTTCGGTCTCGGCGGCGATGTCGTGCGGTACGGGCACAGCTGGTGTTCCTCTCGTCGTCGGGATGCGGGAACCCCCGCCCTCGGGGAGCCGTGAGGACGGGGCGACTGTAGCCGGGGTCAGTGGAGGTCGGGTTTGGCCGCCTCGGCTGTCTCGTAGAGCAGGCGCGTTCCAGGTGCACGGTCCGTACGGTGAGTCAGCGTACGCACACACTCTGTGGACGGTACGCGAGGCCTTACGTCACGCTGGGTGCCGTCGGGCGTGGGGCGACGGACAGTGCGTGACGTAGGTACGGAACGGGAGGTGGCCGCGTATGACGGGCGGTATCGACATCATGGCCGATGACAGCGACGGCGAGCCGGCCGGCGGTGAGCCGGATCGTGAGCCCGATCCCTCGGACAGTCTGCGGACGTTCGGGGCGGTGGCCCAGGCGCTGCGCGAGCACGCGGGGTACAGCAGGGCCGAGTTCGCGGAGCTGGTGCGGTACTCCAAACACACGGTCGCGTCCGTGGAGTTGGGGCGACGGCTGGCGGACGAGGCGTATGTGGAGCGGTCCGAGGAGCTGCTGGGGAACACGGGGGCGTTACGGAAGTCGTCGCAGTACGTGACGCGTGGGCGGGGGGATGTGGGGCTGGCGGCTTGGTTCCGGCAGTGGGCTCGGCTGGAGCGGGTGGCGGTGAGTCTGTACACGTACGAGTGCCGGTTGGTGCCGGGGTTGTTGCAGTCGGAGGGGTATGCGCGGGCCCTGTTCGAGAACCGGCTGCCGCTGCTGACCGAGGAGCAGACGGAGGCCCAGATCGAGGCGCGACTGGAGCGGCAGCGGATGCTTCACGACCGGCCGACGGTGCCGTTTCACTTCATCGTGGAGGAGTCCGTCTTCCGGCGCAGGCTGGGGGGTCGTTACGTGCTGCGGGGACAGTTGGACCTCGTGCTGGAGCTGACGGCGCCGCCCAACGTGATGCTCCAAGTCATGCCGACCGAGGCCGAGTTCCATGCCTGCATGGACGGTTCGGTGCAGCTGTTGGAGACGCCGGAAGGGCGGCGGCTGGCGTACTCCGAAGGGCAGGAGAACGGCCGGTTGATCTCCGACCGCAAAGAGGTGCGCACCCTCCAGCAGCGCTATGACACACTGCGCTCGCAGGCCCTGAACCCCCAGGACTCGCGGGGCCTACTGGAGCGACTGCGAGGAGAATTATGAGCACGACGGAACTCGCCTGGTTCAAGTCCAGCTACAGCGGCAGCTCGGGTGACAGCTGTGTTGAGGTCGCCGCCACCGAACAGGCCATATGCGTCCGGGACTCCAAGGACGTGAGGCGCCCGCACTTCGCCGTCGGGCGTGCGGAGTGGGCGCGGTTCGTGGGGTTCGCGGCGGAGGCTTGAGCCGCGTCCGTCCCGGCGGTCGCGTGGTCACGTTCACCGCCGGGACATCGGGCCGCTGGGTCAGCCGGTCGGCCTGACAAGCTTCTCAGTCTCGACACGGAGGCTCTTGATCGCTCCCAATGCCGTTTCGCGCTCAGCGCTGATCTCCGTACCCCGGTCCGTGAGACCGCTGAGCGACTTCTCCACCTCCACGATCCACTCGTTGAGGTGCTGCGTACCGGAGTCGTTGAGAGCGCTTCGCGTTCTGAGTGCCTCTTCGTCGAAGTGACGCTTGATCGTCTTCCGGTGCTCGCCAAGCTTCTTACGCTCGTTCCAGTCGTGCACCACACTTTGCACGTCGGTCAATGACTCCATGACCGTCAGCACCCACTGCACCTTGCCGGCCGTATTGGCGACCTTCTCGGCTGCCTTGCCTCGACCCCATGGCTTGAACTTGCCCACGCCGTTGGTGATCTTTCCGTCGGCGTCGAGCAACTTCTGGCCCACCCGGCTCTTGTTGATCCGGGTCGCGAAGTTGGAGGCCGCGCTTCCCTGGTCGCTACCGTCGGTTGCGGCTTTCCCGATCCACTCGTGCATCTTTCTGGCGCCTGTCTTCACGGCTACCGCTGCAGCTTCCCAGGCCGCACGTGCAAACGGCGATTCGCCATCCGGGGACGCGTCGATCGTCGTCTCGGGTGAGTCAAGTTCGTTCGCCCAAGCTTCAGGCTCAGGCACATCGGTTCCGTACTCGGCGACCAGCACATCGAACGCTGTCCTCACCGACGAGGAGAACTTGGCATCGAACTCGGCGCTCGCGCGCATCAGGTCCTCCCTGACGGCACGTTCGACATCGACGGGGACGACACCGTCCTTCTCCGAGACGCCCGCAGCTGCCCTACCTCCCGCTGTCTTAATCTTGGAAGTGACGGCCTCGCTCTCCCTCTCCAGGGTGCTCATCACACCCTCTTTCGCCCGGGAGATCGAGTCCTCGACCTTCTTCGCGGTCTCCGCGGCGCCGAGTTCCTCGCCGTCCAGTACCCACTTCTGCTCGGCGTCTGCCAGAACCCGGAGGAGTTCGAATGCCTGTGCCTTTGGGCGGACATCGCTGACACCAGGCGCGACCATTCTCTGCAACTCATCTGCAAGAGCGTCGATGCCGCTCTCCGAGAACAGCAACTCACGCTGGGCAGCTGTGAGGTCGGGATCATTGATCGCGTCGACGTAGTCGCGCGCGTCGGTCGGCACGATCGGGACACGGTCGGCAAAGGGGCCGAGTCGCTCGCGAATCTCATCGAGGATGACGTCGCGATCACTGTTCTCGGCGTTCATCTTGTTGACGACGACGACGCTCCGGTCAGCGAACCCGTCATTGTCGAGCGCTTTCAGAATCGCCTCGGTCTCCGCTTCACCCGGTAGTTCGCTCGTTGTCACGATCATCAGCGCGTCCGCACCACGCACGCCGAGACGCGCCGCGTCGGAATGCTCGTCGTTGCCCGACAGCGTCCCGGGCAGGTCGACGAGCGTCACGCCGTTCCACTGGTGCGGCGTCGGCTCATGCGTCTTGGGTGCCGCGTCGACGAGTTCGTCGACAGCAGCCGACGGGAGCTGGCGCAGTGCCGCGATGAGCATCGACTTCCCGGCGCTATACGGCCCCAGGAGTGCGATGCGTAGCGGGCTCGCGTCCGCGTGGGGAAGGTTAGCCACCAGTCCCCGAGTACGGGCGTGGGCGCTCAGGACATGCTCGGCCCGTGCACTCAGCGCCAGCACGTGGGCAGTCAGACCCTCGCCGCTCTCCGTCACGCCGGCCGGATTGCCGTCAGCCATCTGTTTTCCCTTCGCTCGCTCCGCGGCTGCCGGTCGCATCGACAGGGCTCGTGGAATCCGAGCAGATCTCGATCCGCTCGGTGAGGACATTCACGAGCTGGGTCTGCAGGCACGCCCGCACTTCCGCGATTCGGCACGCTTCGGTCCAGACTCGAAGTTCGACTCCTGGCGTTCGGCGCACGGAGCGGATTGCCGCCGGGTCCCCACCGGCAAGATCCAGGAGTCGGCGCACGAGTACGAGGTCGATCGAATCAAGGGCGGACCACACGGCCCACTGCAGCCGACGGAGCTGTTCGTACCGCTCCCGTGTACGGCTGATGTCCGCGGACTGCTCTTGGAACTGGGCGCCGACTCGCGCCGTCGTGTCATCGACGATTCGTGCCAACCGTGCATCGATCCGGTCGAACAACTCATCGAGCTTGGCCTCGGCCTCGGCCGCGGTCTCGCCCGTCCACTCGTGCTTCGCCTGCTCCGCACGATCAATTTCACGGCTGAATGCTTTCGCCACTCCGACCACGACATCCAGCAGGTAGCCCACTGTCACCATGGCAACTTTGCCCCTGGTGGTATCCGCAGCGAGCTTCTTGGGGATCCCACGGGCTGCAAAGGAACCCAAGATGGCCGTCCCCGCCCCCTCAGCAGCCACCGCGATCCGGCGCCGAACCGTCGTGTCAGGACGCTGTCGTACATGCAGGCGCTCGTCGTCCTGCCGCTCCGCGGCGCTTTCCCACGCGCGCAGAACCCTCTGCCGTTTCCGAATCTCCTGCTCGATCTCTCTCTCGAGGATCGACGCGAATACCTCCAGCTCCAGACCGGTAATGAAGTCGCTCCATCGCTGCGCGTGATCCACGCCACCCAGGCTCGGAACCACACCCGACAACTCCTCTTTGGCATGGTGGCGCCTGACTTCGAGGCAGTCGCGTGTGTTCTGGCCTGCGATCCGGATCGCTTCGAGCAACGCAGCCTGTTGACTCGGCGCCGAGCGTTCAAGTTCGCCAAGCGCGAGACCGACCTGAGGGAGTTCCTCAATCACCCGGTCGTGGAAGGCGGCGAGCGGTGCTCGTACGCCCTCGGCCAGCCGAACGGCACGAAGCGGAATCGCGCGCTCGGCCAGGAGCTGTGCGAGGGATTGTTCGAGCTCGGGCAGCCTACTTGCCCGGAAGGCCCTGTCTCCGAGCTCGCTGTCCGCAGTGGACAGCGCTTCGTGCGCCGCACCGGCGTGGACCGCGAGGATGACGGGTGGTGCGACTCCGACCGCTTTGGAGACCTGCTCGATCCGGACAGCGTGACCCGACGCCGACCTGAACTCTCTCTCTGGGCATTTAGCGAAGAGTTGAAGACGGCCCGGCTCGATGACTCGTCGCTTCACGTTGACGACAGCGAGCAGAGGCTTCCCCGAAAGGAGGAGTCGTTGCAGTTCGGCGGACTCCTCGTCGCGAAGCGTGTCGGCGTAGTTCCATATGACCGCGTCGGCGTTGTCACACGCATCCCGAGCGCGTTGGGCGTCGAAGTCGTCGTCCTTCGCGGCGACGCCGGGCGTGTCGAGGTAGGTCACGGAGCCGAGCTCGAACGCAGAGGTCTCCCGTGTGGTCCGGTGCGCGCCTCGCCCGATCCCGGTTCGGTCCGCGTCGCGAGTCAGGGCTTTCCGGAGCGTAGTCTTTCCGGACTTGGTTCTTCCGGCGATGGCCACGACCAGTTTGCCTCTCACCGCAGGCATGTCCCGTAATGCATCGCGCAGTTCGCGTTCGAGCGCCCCGATGCGGCTGATGACCCCGACAAGAGGCTCGTTCTCCGTCGCGTGCGCGGAGTACGACGTTCGCTGAAGGTGAGGCTCAACTTCGACCCAGAGGGCGGACTGGATATCGCGGTAGGCCGATCGACTCGCGTCTACCACCCCGAAGGAATCGGTGAGTTCGTCGACCAGTGACTCAAGGGCCGCGCGGAGATCCGGTTCGGTTCGCCGCGCATCCATTGCCGCTGCCACACGGTCGAACAGCTCGACGTCTTGCGCGTAATAGGACTCAAGCGCTCGCAGTTCGCTGATGTCGGTCCGGGAGGCCACCGCCGGCAGCCCCGTGACGAGCCGTGCTGCTGAACTCATGGCAGGCGCAGCCGGGGAAGCAGTCGTCCGGACGGGTACGGTCACGATCCCTTGCTCGATCACTGCTCTCACGTTGCTGTCCGCGAGCATCTCCAATGTGCTTCCCGAAACAGCGCCGATGTCGCGAGCCCCGATCGCCCAGACCAGGGCATCACGCCGATCCGCTCTGAACCTGAACCGCGCGTCCGGCCCGAGCCAGCGCCACCATTCCGGTTGGGCGGACAAAACCGCCTCGTACGACTCCTTCGCGACGATGAAGTCCCGCACCTTCTCAAGCCGCGTCACCAGATCCCGGTTCTGCAGGTCCCGAGCTGTGGAGACACTGTGTTTGAGTACGAGCTCACGTGCGCCTGCCGCCTGCCGGCTGCCTCGACGGTGACGACTCAAGTCGGTCACCGCGCGATCGACATCGATCTCAAAGATCGAACGCCAGATCTCCTCGGGCCACCCCTGATCCGCACGACGACACTGCTCAAGGACTCCAGGCAGTACCCGTTCCGCGAGCGCCACAGCCGCAAGGTCCGCCCGAAGCGCTTCCGCCGTCACGCCCTCAAGCGCCTGGAGATGAGGTCGTAGCCCTTCGAGCCGCATCAGCTCTTGGAGGGCTCTGGCCTCGCTCCGGGTCAGAGCCCGGCTCCGAGCCCTTGCCAGACGGACCAGTTCCTGTTCCTCGACGCAGGCCGCCACGGCTTCGGATATCCAGTGAAGAGTGGTCCCGGACGGTGGCAGATCGGCACATCCGCACGCTTTAGCAACCGCCTCCACGTCCTTGGCGAGCCTTTCGAGTGAAGCCGGCCCGGCTATGGCGTCGATACCCAATGGCTCCAGCAGGAGGGCCAGCACCTCGGCTCTGAGACTCGCCGTGTCATTTATCGCCGTGTCGTTCACCACTACTCCTCGTGGGGGCGGTGGTATCTGAACTCGGGGAGCGGGCCGGGGCTCGGGGGAATCAAGGCCCGGGACTGCTGAGGCGCCTCCGCTCGTACGATCCGGTGGCGAGTCGGCACGCAGGTGCGCGGTGTGAAAACCCACATACCTTGCGACAAGGTGACCCCGAGCACTCGTTCCTTGTTCCGCAACCAGGGATATCTGTTCTGCAACTCGGCATAGTTGTCGTTGGTGACGACGGTTCCGCCGGTGTCCTCCGCGATTGCTGTGACAAGCGCGTCGCCCTTACCCTCGGTTCCGGCCGGAGGCTGGATGAGGGTCCCTTTGTTGAGCGCCGAATCCACGGCCGCGCGTTCTTCCTCCGTGACCTTGTGCCTGAAAGTGGCGTCGACGACAACGTGGAGTACGGCGTCGGGAAATCGCGATGTCAGAGCGTCGCGCGCGGAGAGCAGCTGGGCGTAGGACGGTCGGTCACCGTTGCCGTACACGCCAGGTTGTCTTGGCGACCTGCCGATCCACGCCAGGTTGGAACCGTCTACCACGAGCACCGCAGGCGCCGAGCCCGTGGCTCGCTGCCGCGTCTGCGTCGGCAGCGGCCTGGTGACCGTGTTGCCCGCGAGCAGATCATCGAGTTCCTTGCGTACCGCCGGCGTCGGACCACCAGAGCTGAAACTCTTGATCTCCTCGTTCAGCACTTCCTCGCCGGTGCGTTCAAGGGTCGCCTTGACGTGAAGGAGCCCGTTCGTGTCGTACGTGTACTCCAGCAGGAAGCGGGAGTCCTCACGAGCCCGGGGATCCGAATAGGTGAGACGGAGGTCCGTCAACTGTACGTTGTCAGGGTGATCCAGGGGCCGGTCCGGGTCACCCTCCCAGATCTCCACGGCGAGACTGCGGGCGTTGTCCCGGCGCGGCGTGTAGCTCTTACGCTCCTTCCACGGCAGGGGTGAGTTGCGCGGAATGATCTGACTGAACTTCCGCTGTCCGGTGTCGTCTGTAACGACCGTGCCCAGGGCATGGCCTGTCGCCACCTGGATCACGCCGTCAGCCTCCCCCGACAGCACAGCTGCCGCGATGGAGGCACCGCGGGCGACCGCCGTCATGGGATCGCACACGCCGACTTCGACGGGCTGCTGCTGCATGACCTCGGCGACCGCCATCCGGACGCTCGGGATCTGACTGGTGCCGCCGATCATCAGCACCGCGTCCACGTCCAGAGGTGCCATATGCAGGTCGGTGAGGCACTGCTGGACCGGTGCGAGAGCCCGGTCCACGAGGTCGGTGATGGCGTCCTCCAGCTCCTCCTGCCACACCTCGACGGTGTCACCGTCCGGAGTCCTGACGGTGACGGACTCCTCGGAGGACAGACGAATCTTGCTGCGCTCCACGTCCAGCCCGAACTGCCGCTCCTGTGCAGGCGTCCACGCCGATCGCGCAGGAGCTCGTTCGAGGACGAGGTCACGCAGGCGGCGATCGATCTCCAGACCGCCCAGCTCGGTCACACCCCGTGACGCAAGCTCCTCGAAGAACCCGTCCTGGTAGTCGAGCACGGTGACGTCGATCGTGCCGCCACCCCAGTCGAAGACCAGGATGGTGCGAACGTCTTGCAGCTCGGGCGCATGCTTGAGCCCGTACGCGTACGAGATGGCCGCTGCCGTCGGCTCATTGAGCAGCGCCAGGACGTCGATGCCCGCGAACTGCGCGGCGGCGCGCGTGCGATAGCGCGCGGCACCCGTGGCGTTGGCGGGCACGGTGATCACGGCCTGATCGATGGCGGTAAGGTTGTGCTCAGCGCCCTTGCGCATGGCCTGGAAGACACCGGCGGCCACCGTCGTGGCCGCGAACCTGCGGCCGTGGATCACAACGTACTCGTCGCTCTTGAGGAGCCGCTTGCAGGCCTCGGCCGCCTCCTCGGAGCGGAGCTTGGCCTCCCAGCCGAACAACGCTCCCCGACGCAGCGAACTCATGCCCACCACCGACGGGAAGAGGTACTCGAAGCCGGGATGGCGCCAGTCGGCGTCGATGTGGTGGGCGTCCAGCAGCAGCACGTCGGCGTCGTCGCCCAGCCACTGGGCCACCACGGAATTGGTGGTGCCGAAGTCGATCCCGGTGGCGGTCACATGCCCTCCCCGTTCGTGGCCTCGTCGTCCCCGGCAGAGTGGTCTCCTCCGTCTGCCCCGGGCAGGCGGCGCAGTTGTCCGGAGAGCACCAGCTTGCCGGTGGCCTGGTCCACGTAGGCCGGGCGCAGCACCTCGAACGCCTCACCGTCGCCTTCCACCACCACGAAGAGTTCGCTTTGGCCGTCAGGTGAGTCCACGCACCGCACACCTTGGTCCAGCAAGGCGGTACGGATGCCCTTCCGAAGCGAACTTGCACTCTGGTTGGGCGCGCCGGCGAGCAGATCGACCTCGACCATGCGGGCCACGTACTCCTCCCGAGAGCGGAACGCGTCCAGAACGGCCTGACGCAAGGCAGCCGTCACAGCGGCCTGCGTGAGGCGCCCCTCCTCCGGGACAGCGGTCAGGAGGTCGGTCGCCCGCTCGGTGAAACGGGAGAGCAGCATATGAGGGCTGAGTAGCTCCTCGGGGCGGTAGGTGCGCGGGGAGTCCTTGGGAGTGTGTCGTTTGGGGGCCGCCGTGGATTTCTGTTCCTTGGGGCGATCGGCGAGCGGGGTGTCCTTGGAGGCATCGTCTGCCGCCCGCTGCTTCTCCCGACGGCGCCTGAGGCCGTTGTTCCCTTTGCGGGGCTCCTGCTTGGGCGCCTCGGAGGTTCGCCGCAGTCTGCGGGGCACGTGGGTCACTGTGTGTGCATCCTTGCGTTGCGATCGGGGCGCCGGTGCCCGCTGAGTAGATGCGGCAGCAGATCCGCCACCGCCTGCTGTCGCACGAGCGCCAGGCTTTCGGAGGACTGGGGTGCCGTTCGTCTGGCCAGCGGCGCCAGGGGCGGGACCAGTGTGACCGGCACCTCGTCCGGAAGGTCGAACACGTCTAGGTCGAGCGGTAGCACGAAGAAGCCGGACCAGTCCTCGTCGCGCTGGGCGTCTCTGATGCGTTTCATCGCGCTGTTGAGCCGCGCGCTTGCGTCCACGTCGTGCACATGCTCCCGGCGAAGGTCCCGGTACCGGGTTTCCCAGCTCGGCGCGCCATGCGGCAGCCCGAGGTCCAGATAGGGGTTGGACGCTGCCGGTCTGTCGTTACGGGGAACCGCCCGACGCCGCTCGACCATGCGGAGGTTGGCCTCGGCCAGCTCGTGCGATCCGCTGATCCCCTTCAGGAGGGCGGCCGCCGCGTCCAGTTCCTCCCGGAGCAGCAGCGTGTACGCCTGGAAGTTGAGGGCCTCGGCCCGGTAGGCAGGGTCAGCGGTCTCGAACGACACCAGCTTGTCTATCTGGGACGACGCACGGGCGAGGTCGCTCAGGCACAGCAGGTCGTAGGCCTGACGCAGGGCCATGAGCGCGTGCAGTGGCGACCGCGACGGATTGACGGCGGCCTTGGGCTCCCACAGGGAGAAGATGAGCCTCCACAGACCCCGGTCTTCCCAGATGTCCCGGTCCCAGTTGCCGACAGCGACCCCGTCCATGAGCCGACGCAGCCGGAGCACCAGCTCGCGCGGCAGCTCCCTTTCGAGCTCCTTCACCACCGAGGCGTCGCCGTCGGCGACGCGCTCCAAGAGGTCGTAGACGTCGCCGGCAGAGGACAGCGGCTCGCCCCCGGCGAGGAACGTTTCCCGCCGTTGCCGGGCCGTCCACTCCAGCGTAGTTGCCTGCTCGGTGGTCACCTCATCAGGAACCAACCGGGCTTTGAGGTACGCATGCTCCGCCTCCTCGGCCCGGTACTGCCAGGGCTGGTGCTCGGGGCCGACCGCCCCGGCGTCGATGAGGTCGTCGAGGATGCTCAGCGGCATCCAGGGAAGCACACGCGGCAGCATCCGGGGCGGGAAGGTGGCCGTGCCATCCGTCGCGAACGCCGTGAGAAGGGCGAAGGCCCCGGAGGGGTCCTCGCTCCCGGATACGGCGAGCGTGCCGTCGCCCGCAGTCAGGGCAGTGAGTCGTTGCTCCCCGACTTCGGACAGCCACAGGAAGCCGCCCGCGTGAACCGCGGTAAGCGTCGCGGCGACGGTGGCTGAGTCGGCCCGTTCCAGGACGGTCCGCACGGCAGGCAGCAGCCGCTCGTCCGGTTCGTCGCGCAGGGCGTCGGCCAGGGCGTCGTGGGTCGCGTCGTTTGCGAGGGAGGCCAGTTGTCGGAGCAGAGCGTGGGCCTGTATTACCGCCTGTACTCCGAACACCCCCACCTTCCGCCACCTGCGTACGGTGAACCCGTCGACCCCCGTGTCAGCGCTCTGGGCCTCCCGGCGCTCCCTGAGCGCCCTCAGCCGCTCCCGCTCCCGTGCAACCGCCTCGGCCCGCGCCCCCGACACCGGCTGCCCCACCCCGCCGACTGGCGGCGGACTCGTCACTCTCCGGCTCCTTCGTGCCGGGGGCCATGGCCGGGGGGCGGAGTGAGGGTGGAGGTGTAGTTCTCGCCTTCGACGAGCGGGTTATCCAGAGTGAGGCCGGCGGCGGCCATGCGGTCGTACTCGGCGAGGATCAGTTCCTTCGTGCGGTACGTGCCGTACTTCGCCTCGTCTTTGCGGCGGACGATGGGGAAGGTGTCCAGGATGTAGTTGACGTCTTCACGGGAGATTCCGTAGAGGTGGAAGAAGAGGGCGTCGAGCTCGATTCGGATGGCCTCGCGACGCGCTTCGTCCCACTGGAAAGGTGTGTTTGAGTCGCCCAGGTCGCGAGCAAATGGCGTCATGTCGTCAGCCGTGTAGCAAAGCTCAAGGAATCGTTGCTGAATGAAGGAGTGATGGCGCTCTAGTGACTGAGGTGGGAGGACCGGAAGTTGGTTGCAGATGAAGAAATTCAGATGCAGCCCGCCCACCTTTAGTCGCGCTGTGAAATCTAGAACGAATGAGCTCAGACAGGCGATGAAGGCACCCGCTTGACGGGTATGTTCCTCTGACATTAGAGACACGGGTAGGCTATTTGCTGCCGCAGCCATTGGGATCATGCTGACGATGACTGTTCGCTCATTTGTTGGGCTGGTCACATCTCTCCAGCCGATAAACCAGTCCTTGTTCCAGGATCGAGATTCGACCTTCCGCGCGACGTCACGGCTGGATACCCAATTGCTGGGCATGACCACACGCGACCTTGCCTGAAGGTCCTCTGAGGTCAGGTAGCGTGGTTGATTCTGTCGCTGCTTGGCTGTGCCACTCTGCACTACATCTGCAGCTCGGTGATTGAAAAAGTCGACCATCTTAGCCTCATACAGAGGAAGCATGACCGAAGATTCCTTCGTAAACGTGTTACCGCGGCCAGCCCAGCCGTCGCTCTCAAGTTCTGTCCGGTTATGAAAGAGCGCAGACTCGTGTGACATGTCAAACATGCGCAAGAATGACAGCCCCCATGGGTTTCCCTTCGGTGTGCCCTCCTTGATGAGAACCGGGACGCGTCGATAAATCCGGATCGCAATATTGGCATCGCGCCGAGACCTGAACACTGGAAGTGTCCCGGTGTTCGGGTTGAGGAGTTCGATTTCTTCCGGCGTCAGTGGGAATACCTTATCTGTGCCGTCCAATTCGGCAGGGTCCTGCAAGAAGAACGCGAATCGAGCCGCCGGTACGTGAAGGGATCGACCAACCAGTGAGAGGATGCTGAACTTGAACGAACGATGCACGCCGGGGAAGAGGGGCACTGCATTCTCGAAGTCGTACAACACCGAAATAGCCCCACGCCGCACCAGATCACCGGAGAAATGTTGCGTCCGCGCGTCCGTGGCGATACCGGTCGGGACGATCACCCCGGCCCGCCCCTTCGGCCCGAGCAGTATCCGGTCCGTCTCCGTGAAAACCGCGTACGTGTTGAGGTTCCCCTGACCCGTGAGCGGAACCCGGCCCGACCGCCGCAGGAAGTGGCTCTCTGCGTACACCTTCCGCTTGCCTGCCTCGAACTCCTCGTACAGCGACACAGTGTCCGGTGAGTCCTTGAGTGTCTCGATCATCTTCTTGCGTACGGCCGTACGGGATGCTTCCGCGATCTCGGGCGCACGCTGCGCGAAGAACTCCTGTTCCTTGAACTCCACGCTGTCCCACGGCGGGTTCCCCACGACACAGTCGAAGCCCCCCGCCCAACCGGTGTCCGGCGAAACACCCCGGCCGTCCTCCGGGACAGAGAACACCTCTGGGAACTCCAAGTGCCAGTGGAAGAAGGAGAACTGCTTACGCAGCCGCTTGATCTCCTCTTTGGTCTCCGCAGCCACACCCTGACCGCTCGGATCCTCCAGCGCCTTGAACACCGCGTACGTCACCGGCCGAGGCGCCTCCGGTGTCTTCAGCCACACGAACGCCGCGCACCAAGCGTCGGCGACACGCAGCGCCCGCTGGTAGTCCGACGAGCCGGTCCACTTCCCGTACGCGTCCTCCTGCCGGCGGACGTCGGTCAGTTCCTCCGCCTGGGCCAGCGTGATAGAGCGCAGGCCGCTGGCGAACACGGTGTTGGTGACGCTGACTGCCTCCCCGCCCAGGTCGAACAGGCTGCCCTGGCCTACCCGCTCCTGCTGGTTGATCTTCTCCAGGGCCTTCGCGTGCTTCTTGTCGTCGCCTTCCGTCGCGATGAACGCCTCGTCGGGGATGCCGTCGCGGAGCAGCTTGGGCGTGGCGCCGATCAGGCCGTTGCCGTGCTTTACGTGCGCGTCCAGGAAGCTCAGCGGCTTGCCCGGCTCCAGCGCCTCCAGCCACAAGGACACCTTGGCCAAGTCCACGGCCATCGGGTTGAGGTCGACGCCGTAGATGCAGCGGGCGACGACCTCATGCAGGGCGTGGCGTACCGCGTCCAGGGTGGGCTCCGGGTTCCGTTCCCGGACAGCCGCGACCTGCTTGGCGATGCGGCGGGCCGCCGCCACCAGGAAGTGCCCGGAGCCGCACGCCGGGTCGCAAACCGTCAAAGACAGCAGCTCCTTGACGATCGCATCGGCCGGATCGGCTGCGCCCGATCGCGCCGCCTCCTCCTCACCACGCCGTACGGCATCCTCGATCACCGGGTCCAGCGTGGAGTTCAGCAGGCATTCGATCAGCGAGGACGGGGTGTAGTAACTGCCCGTCGTCTTACGGGTATTGCCCGCCAACTCGACGAGCGTGAACGTGCGGTCGGCTGCGCTGTGCTTCGGCTCCAGCTCCAGCAGGGACTCGTAGACCGAGCCCAGTTCCTCCGCGTCCAGGTGCCGGTAGTCCACCGCCCGCCAGCGGCCCGAGCTGCCGTCGCGGACCTGGGAGAGGTGCCGTACGGCCGTCAGCAGGGCCTCGTTGGAGAGCTTCAGGTCGTGCAGCGGGGCGTCCGCCTCCGTGTCGTTGAACAGGCCGCCGAGGCCGGGCAGGCCGAGCTCGGGGTGGCCCTTCTCGTCGCCGAGTGCCGTGAGGACGATCCGCAGGGCCTCGTACAGGTCACCGTGCGCCGTGCCCCGGCGCTTCCGCGCATGCGCCCGCAGCCTCGCCGACGAGAAGTACGTCTCATACCTCTCGCGCGCAATACCGTCCGCACCCGGCGACAGCAGCGCGTCGCGGTCCTCGGCGACGAAGACGAAGAGCAGGCGGTACACCATGCGCAGCAGGGCGGCCTGTAGCGGCTTCGGGCGGACGTCCTCCCGCAGCGCCGTGTTCTCCGGGTGCCGTAGGAAGCCGGTGCCCAGCGCGGTGATCGCCTCCTGGACGCCCTTGCGGAGCTGGTCCAGGGCGCGCGTGCCCGAGGCGATGGCCTCAGTGCGCCACTTCTCCAGCCAGCAGGACGACGGCGCCGCCCCCTCCGCCACCTCGAACCGCGAGGCGTGCAGCAGCCGGTACAGCAGCACGAACTCGCTGAACAGCTCGCCGTCGAAGATAGCTTCCAGGTCGAACTCGACGTACGACGCCGTGGCGAGCGCGCTGGAGTCGCGGAGCAGGCGGACCTGGCGGCCGTTGGTCAGGACGCCCCACAGGTGGGCCTCGGTGCGGTTCAGGCACTCCTGGAGCATCGACTGCGGCGGAACCGTGCCGGCGCCGCCCGGTCGCTTGTCCAGCTCGGTGTTCCAGGCCGCCTGGTGGATGAGGGCGTGGTGCCAGCGGTGGGAGACCGGGAACTTCTTCTCCGCGTCGGAGTCGGCGGTGATGCCTGCCGCACCGATGTGCGTGAGGCGGCCGAAGCCCAGTTCCCGCCAGAGCGGGGTCAGCCAGTCGTTCTCCGCGAGCCCGGTGGGGTCACTCGCGGGGACGCCCGTCTCCCGGTCTTCCGGCAGGCGCTTGCGCAGCTCGCGCCACAGCGGCTTGAGGTACTCCCAGCTGCGCTCGGCCTCGTCCCGCACCGAACGGGACGACGGCAGGCCGTAGTCGGCGGGCTTGGAACCCGGGACGTCCTTGCCCTCGGAGATCCGCACCAGCATGTCGGCCGGCAGCAGCCCCCCGACCGTGTGGACGGCGGTGAACACCTGGTTGCGGGTGGTGGCGGACATCAGGCGGACACTCCAACCGGAACAGAAGCAGAAGCAGAAGCGGCGGCGGGCAGGTAGACGTACGCGCCGAGGATGTCGGCGGGCTTCTGGGCGGTGACCGACAGGCCCCGGACGATCTCGCCGGAGGCGGTTCGCACCCGGCGGTGGGCGGCGTCCAGTTCGGCGGCGAGCTCGTCGCCGTAGGTGTCCAGATAGCCGTTGACGTCGGGCAGTTGTCCGAGGATGCGCGTCATCGTGCGCTCCCCGAAGTGCGGGTCGGTGTTCTCCGACGCCGTCGCCTCCAGCAGGGCGGCCGCCTGCTCCGGCGCGAGCCACGCCCCGTTCTTCGGCGCACCCTCGAACGCCAGCAGGCGCGCGTCCTCCGCCACCAGCTGCCGTTCGCCGCTGCGGGACGGCAGGGTCAGGTGGAAGCGGTAGCGGACCAGGAGCAGGGTCGTCCTCGTGGTCACCGCGTCTGTCGTGATCACCCCGCAGCGGCGGGCCGGGCGGGCGCCCTCCGCCTGGGTGTCCAGCGCGGCGTTGAGGACGTGGGACGCGAGCGCGCCCACCACCGGGTCCGTGCGGACCAGCGCCGCCTCCCCCCGCGCCACCGCCGGATCGCTCCGGAACGGGATCTCGCGGTCCTTCTCGACGACCTCCACGCCCACCACCGGCGCGAGCGCGTCCCGCAGACCCGCCGGAGTGCCGCCGACCTGCGCCGTGAAGTCCTCGGCGCAGGCGTCACCGCGGAGCACCGCGCCCAGCGCACCCAGCGCCTCCCGCACGAACGTCCGGACCTCCCCCACCCCGCCCAGCGCCTCCCGGATCGAGGCGACCTCGCGGGCCACCTCCTCCGGATGGATCGAGCGCTGCGCGAACCGGGAACGGGACGTCCGCTCGCGTTCCGCCGCCGAGTTCCAGTCGCTCTCCAGCTTCTCCTTGCTGACCTTGAACGCGTCCGCGCTGAACAGCGCGTCCTCGTTCTCCCGGCCGCGCATCAGCAGCCACTCCACGATCGCGTCCGTCACGCCCGTCGACAGCTCGTCGGGGACGGAGACCGAGATGCCGAGGTCCTTCTTGATCTGGCGGTGCTTCTTGATCAGCACCTCCAGGACCTTGCCGTCGATGCCGTTGTCGTCGCCGTAGAGGGTGATGACGCGGACCTCGTCGCGGCGCTGGCCGTAGCGGTCCACGCGGCCCTCGCGCTGGTCGTGGCGGGTCGGGTTCCAGGCCAGGTCGTAGTGGACGACCGCGTCGAAGTGGTGCTGGAGGTTCACGCCCTCCGACAGACAGTCCGTCGCGATCAGGACCCGACGGGCCGCCGCGTCCTCGCCGGCCTCCGCCGCCAGTGCCTCGATCCGCTCGATGCGCTGCTGCGGGGACAGCTCGCCGGTGACCGCCTTGACGACCGTCTTCGCGCCCAGCGGGCCGCGCTTCTTGGTCTCCGGGTCGTTCTCCAGCTGCTCGGCCAGGTACTTCGCCGTCGGGATGTAGCGGCAGAAGACGATCGGGTTGTAGCCGTCGGCCAGCAGCGCCTTGAGGTGCTTGATGAGCGCCTTCAGCTTGAGGTCCTTCTCCGGGCCCTTCAACTTGGCTGCCAGGGCTGCCAGTTCGGACAGCCGCGACTTCACCGGACCCTCGTCGGCCCCCTCGCCGGCCCCCTCGTCCGTCTCCGCGCCCGGGGCCACGTCCATGCCCTCCAGCGCGTCGCTGTCCGCCGCGTCGCTGTTGAGCGGGGCGCCCAGCTTGTCGGCCTCCTCCGCCGACGCCGCGATCGCCGCCGCCGAGCGCGTCGTCAGGGTCTGCGCGGCCGCGGCCGGCGACGACACCAGTGAGCGCAGCAGCGCGATCGCCGACCACCAGGCGATACGGGCCTCGCGCCTGCCCTGGCCGCCCGCCTCCTCGACGCGTTCGCTCGCGTAGGCGATGGCGTCGTCCAGCAGGGCCCGGTACTCGGGGGACAGCTTGTACGTCTCGTCCTTGAAGAAGCGGTCCGAGGGGAACGCGGTGCGCTCGGCGAGGGAGTCGTCGGCCAGGCCGTCCTCCTTGGTGAGGTACTGGCGTACGTCCGCGCGCTTGCGGGCCACGAAGTGCTGGGCGAGCAGCTTCCGGCCCGTCTCCGACTCCAGGTTCACGTGCGCCAGGTCCGGCTTGACCAGCCCGAGCAGGTTCCGGAACGCCGACTCCTTGCCGCTGTGCGGGGTCGCCGTCACCAGGAGCAGATGGCGCTCGGCGTCCGCCGCCACCCGGCGCAGCAGCTCGTAGCGCAGCTGGCTCTGCGCGCTCGCCGAGGTGTCGTCGGCGGCCACGCACGTGTGCGCCTCGTCGACGATCACCAGGTCGGGGCAGTGCCGCACGAAGTCGTCGCGGTGGCGTGTGGACTTGATGAAGTCCGTCGACACGATCACGTTCGGGTACCTGTCGAACAACGACTGCCCGAGGTCCAGGCCGCGCTCCAGCCGCGACACCGTCGAGGACAGGACCAGCTCCGCGTCGATGCCGAACTTGCCGCGCAGTTCCTGCTGCCACTGCTCGGCCAGGGCCGGGGAGCAGAGCACCGCCAAGCCGCTGGCCTCGCCCTGCGCCAACATCTCGCTCGCGATCAGGCCCGCCTCGATCGTCTTGCCGATACCGACGTCGTCGGAGATCAGCATGCGTACCGTCTTCTGGCGCAGGGCCATCAGCAGCGGCACCAGCTGGTACGCGCGCGGCTCCACCGCGATGCCCGCCAGCGAGCGGAACGGGCCCGCGCCCGAGCGGAAGCCGACCCGCAGGGCCGTACGCAGCAGTCCCGCCGCCCGCTGGTCGCCGAGGTCGGCCGGCTCGGGCGGCGCGAAGCGGGCCTCCTCGACGGGCTCGAACGGGAGCACGGCGGCGATGTCGTCGTCCGAGCCGCCGAGCGGGCGCAGGACGAGCAGGTCGGGCTCGCTCTCGGGGAGCACCACCCACTCGCGGCCACGGGCCTTCACCAAGGATCCGGCAGAGAACGTGAATGCCATAACGATCGTCAAATCCTTCTGGTGAGCGCCTAGTTGGCGGCCGGGGAGCCGAAGTAGCGGGTGTTGGCGGCGGCGATGGCGTCCCAGTCGGCGCCGTGCGGGAAGCGGACCACGTCCCAGGTGGCGTCGAACAGCCGTTCCTCGGCGTCGGCGTCTCGCATCGCGTCAGCCTCGGCGTCCGGGCCGTCGACGAACACGGCGACGTTCGCGCCCGGCAGCCGGTAGACGAAGTCCGGTGCCGCGTTCGCCTCCGTCAGGAACACGTCCTTCTCGTCCGGAAGCCGCAGGCCGCGTGCCTTCGCCCAGCCCAGGAAGTCGCCCTGCGCGGCCAGTTCGGCCAGTGCGGACGCCGACGCCTCGACCGGCGTGGGATCAGCGGGGGACTCGGCCAGCAGCCGCCGGTACTGCTCCGACCGGGACTCCCCGCGTGACGCGCGGGCCGCCGCCGACGACGCGAACCGCACCAGCAGGGCGGCCACCGTGTGCCGGTCGATCTGGGCGTGGTCGAGCTGGTTGCCGTAGGTGAGGAGGCACTCGTAGCAGCCGCGCGCGCAGGCCCGTCCCGGGCGGTGTTCCTCGTCGCCCTCGTCCTTGCCGTCCGCCGAGAAGTGGCAGATCTCCAGGGCGCGGCAGGCCGCCTTGGCAACGGCGTCGTCCTCGGCCTGGAGGCGGCGCAGCACACCGGCGCCGCCCTCCGCCGCCTCCATGAAGAGGATGCGGCGCCTGGGGCCGTCGTCCGGCGGCAGCAGTTCGCTGGACAACTCGGCGTCCTCCAGCTCGAAGGCGGCCTCGATGCCCCGCTCCAGCGCGTACATCAGGGTGAGCGCGATCGGCTCGGGCAGTGCCTCGTCGAGGGTGACGACGAGGATGTTGCGGCGGTCCTCCACGAACGGGATGACCCGCTTCTTGCGGCGCCGCTCGTTGCCGTCCTCGTCGACCGGCGGCAGCTCACTGAAGTCGCCGACCGCCTCGGCCGCGTCCTTGTCCTTCATCCAGCGGCCGTCGGCCAGGTCCAGCCAGTAGCCCGGCGGCTCGTCCGTACGGGCGCGCACCCGGCCGGTGTTGGTGATGCGGACGGTCGCGGAGTCGCCGTAGGCGATCTGCGCCAGCTGCCCGTCCGGGTCGGCGATCGTCGCGTTGAGGCGGCCCTTGCGGATGCCGTGGTCGTGGAAGCGGTACGACGTCTCCAGCCGGAAACCGGCCCGGCGCCGCTCCTCCTCGTCCGAGGAGATCCGCTCCCGGCGGGTGGTGTACACGGTGTGCAGGTGCAGCAGGCCGTAGGTCGCGGCGCCGAGGGGCTCGTTGCAGAAGCCGCAGCGGTCCTCGCGTTCTTTGGGCTCGTGGTGGTAGCCGCAGTGCGCGCAGCGGCGGGCCTCGCCCGTGGTCAGTTCGCCGGAGGAGTCCGGCGGCAGCTGGATGCGGGTGACCTGGTAGCGGGCGCCCTCGTGGTAGATCAGCGCGCCGGGGCCGA
Organism: Streptomyces sp. NPDC059224; assembly: GCF_042754285.1. Taxonomy (NCBI): domain Bacteria; kingdom Bacillati; phylum Actinomycetota; class Actinomycetes; order Kitasatosporales; family Streptomycetaceae; genus Streptomyces; species Streptomyces sp. NPDC059224. The sequence continues at coordinate 37,762 of NZ_JBHZAN010000010.1, read as the reverse complement.
ACTCGCGGATGGCGAGGAAGCGGGGGCGCTGGAGGTAGTCGCCGTCGCCGCGGCGGCGGCCGATCGTCGGGATGTACGCGGCCAGCGGCAGGCGCGGGAAGCTGTAGCCGGGCAGGAAGCCCTCGGAGGCCAGGTAGCGGTAGGGGTTGAAGTCGGAGAGGACCGACTTGCTGTCGGCACTCTCGTTCATGAGGAGGTTGAGCTGTGTCTCGGCCTCGCGGCGGCGGGCGTTGGCGCGGATGCGGTCGCCCTCGGTGAGGCTGTAGTCCAGGCGCCGTTTGTTCTGGACGTACTGGTCGTCCAGCGCGGCCCGGAACAGGCTGCGCCAGCGGTCGAAGGCGCGGTCGAAGCGCTCGGCGACGGTCCGCACCTTGTCGTCGATCCAGTCGTCGTGCCACCACGTCGTGTCCGCGAAGTCCCCGAACAGCGGGCCGAGGACGCGCAGTGCCGCGTTCACCGTGCGCCGCTGGGCGCCGTCGTCGTGGGCCGCGTCCCGGATGTCCGGCAGCAGGTGCAGGGCCGGGTCCGGGCGGTCGCCGGAGTCCGGGTACGACACGTCGAGCACGTCGGGGACGGAACGGCCCAGGCGCAGGCCGGCCTCGGCGATCCAGATGCCCTGGAGGTGGGAGAGGACCAGGTCCTCGTTGGCCAGGTCCAGACGGGGCGGGGCCACCGCGCCCGCCACCATGCGCCAGGGCTGGCGGAAGTAGTACTGGTCGTGGCTGTTGCCCGTCGCGCAGTACGTCGTCACCAGCGCGGGCTGGCCGCTGCGGCCCGCGCGGCCCGAACGCTGGGCGTAGTTGGCGGGCGTGGGCGGCACGTTGCGCATCATCACCGCGTTGAGCTCGGAGATGTCGACGCCCAGCTCCATCGTGGGAGAGCAGTACAGGAGCTTCAGCTCCGCCTTGCGGAAGGCCTCCTCGCGCGCCTCGCGGTCCTCCGGGGACACCTGGGCGGTGTGCTCGCGGGCGTACAGGCCGGACAGGGCGTCGGCGGTCTCCCGGTACAGCTTGAGGAAGAACGTGTTGATGCGCGGGCCGTCACCGCTCTGGTAGGTGCGGGTCAGCGGGTCGTGCGCGCCCGACTCGCCCTTGCCGGCACGCCAGACGAGCGACTGGGCGGCCACCCGGTAGCCGGTCGTGGCGCCGGACGACGTCCGGCGGTAGCGGCCGGTGCGCTGCGGGGCGGCCTCCACCTCCTTCACCAGGCCCGCCTTGGTCAGCACCTTCAGCAGCTCGGCGATGATCAGCTGGAGGTCGTCCTGGTCCAGACCGTGGAAGGCACGGTCCGTGCGCCGCAGGTACTTGCCGTACTTGCCGCGCGCCGAGAGGAACAGGCTCGCACGGTCCGTGCCGGGCCGGGACGGGTGCGGGAAGGCGGTGCCGATCCGGGGCTTGTCCGCGGAGGAGAGCACCCACGGGTCCACCAGCCGCTCCTCGCTGGCGCGCTGGAGGGAGTCGAAGGTGTCGTCGCGGAAGTACGACACGTCGATGGCGAGGGAGCGGCGCATCTCGTCGAGCAGCGCCTTCATGACCTCGGCCCGCAGCGCCGGGTCGGCGTCCCGCAGCGCCTGGTGCGTGCCCTCCCAGCGGTCCTGCTTGGCGGCGACCCAGCCCAGGTCCTCGTAGTCGATCTCCAGCAGACCCGTCTGTTCCAGGTTGGGCATGGTGATGCGCCAGCCGCGCTCCAGGTCCAGGTAGAGCCGGAAGGCGATCACGTCCCGCAGCGTGCGGGCCGCGTTGCGGGCCAGCGACGGCGGCAGGTCGGCCTCGCCGGTGTAGTCGGCGGGTGCGACGGCGAGGGCGTTGGTCACCGCCGAGGCCAGTTCCTCGTGGTGCAGGCCGTCGTCGCCGGCGTCCAGCGCCGCCCGGTACAGGGCCCCGCGCAACTGGGTGATCTGCACGAAGTCGTTGAAGTGGCCCGCCTGGAGGGAGGCGTCCTGCCGGTTGTCGACGAAGGTGAGGAGCTTGCGCGCCTTCTTGTCGAGGGCCTCCTCCGGCACCGACTTCAGCGAGCGGACGATCGACGCCGAGACCAGCGAGGTCGCGGAGGAGCGGCCCTCCTGGTCCAGCGTCGCCAGCTTGGCGAAGTCCCGGCCGCGCGTCTGCTCGTACGCCACACCGCAGTGCAGGCAGAACAGGAACGGCGACGGGATGAACGCGGCCTTCAGCTCGCCCTGACCCTCGCGGCCGAACGTGTCGACGGTGACGGCCCTCGGCACCCGGTCGCGGTAGGCGCGCTTGACGACCTCCTGGCCCTTGTCGTCCAACTCCAGCCAGGATTCGGGCAGTCGGCGGTCGTCCACCGCGTACTGCACGTTGGACGGCCACTCGCGCTCGTGGTCGACGTAGAGGTAGCCGTCGCCCTGGCGGCCGCCGGTCGCCGAGGTGTCGCGGCGGGCCTCGTAGCGGACCTCGCCGTCCTTCTCCGTGCGCCACACGGTCAGGTACTCCTGGCCGCACTCCCGGCAGAAGGCCAGCGGCATCAGCAACTTGCCTCCGCTGCCGGGCTGTTCGAGCTGGTAGGAGCGGGTCAGGTGGCGGGAGGACTTGTCCTCCAGGGTGACGTAGACGGTGTCGCCCTTGGAGAGGAACTGGTGCAGGCGGAACGCGAACAGCGGCCGTTCGTTGCGCGGGTTGAGCGCCTGTGAGCCGGCCTCCAGGGTGGCGCGGATCGCCTTCGCGCACCTCTCCTCGTCGACGCCCGAGGTCTCGTGCAGCTCGCGTGCCGCGACCTCGATCTGGGTCGGCGGCCGACGTACGAGGCGTCCCGTGGCGTCGTCCGCGACGAGGCCGAAGCGGTCCTCGATCCAGCGGGCCAGCGGGTCGCGCGCCAGGTCGTCGTAGGCGCGCGGGGCCGGGGAGGTGAGGCGTTCGGCCGGTACGGTGGCGGGCGGCTCGCCGGTCGCCCGGACCAGGGTCTCGCCGATGACGTGCTCGGGACGGACCGTGGTGCCGAACAGCGTGCTCGCCACACCGGCGACCACCTGCCGCTGGTCCTCCAGCGTGCCCTCCGTCGACATGGTGGCCGACGTACCGATGCACTGCAGGTTCTCCGCCTGGCAGGCCTCGCGGACCCGGCGGATCAGCAGGGCGACGTCGGCGCCCTGGCGGCCGCGGTAGGTGTGCAGTTCGTCGAAGACCAGGAACTCCAGGCCCCGCGCCATCTTGATGAGGCTCGCCCGGTCGGCCGGGCGGGTCAGCATCAGCTCCAGCATCACGTAGTTGGTGAGCAGGATGTCCGGCGGGTTGTCGCGGATCTCCTTGCGTTTCTCGTCGTCCTCCTGACCCGTGTAGCGGGCGAAGGTGACCGGCTCACGGCCCGCGCCGTAGCCGTCGCGCAGGTACTTCTCCAGCTCCCGCAGCTGGCTGTTGGCGAGCGCGTTCATCGGATACACGATGATCGCCCGAACACGCTTCGGAGCGTCCGGGCCCTCCTCGTCGCGCTCGTGCAGCACCTTGTCGACGATCGGGACGATGTAGGAGAGCGACTTCCCGGAGCCGGTGCCGGTCGTCAGGACGTACGACGCCCCGGAGGCGGCGGCGTCGATGGCGTCGCGCTGGTGCCGGTGCAGGAGGAGCGGCCGGCCGTCGCAGACGCTGCCGCCCTCGGTCTTCTTGGCCTGGAAGATACGGGCGCACTCGGGGTGCAGCACCTTCTGCTGGGCGAGCTCGACCACCGTGCCGCCGCCCTGGAAGAACGGGTTCAGCGACAGCCAGGGGTTCGGCCACTGGGACTTGTCATCCAGGTCCTTCTCGACGTAGGCCTTGATGCGCTCGTCGCGGATGACGGTGCCGCCCTCGGTGAAGGAGCGGTAGTCGCGGATCAGATTCTGGTGGACCCCGAAGACGTCCATGCCGGCGCCGGAGCCGGTCACCGGGGCGGGCTGCCGCGGCGGAACGGTCACCGGGGCCGGGGCGGCCTCGCGCAGGGGGAGCGTCGGGTCCTGCTCGCTCCACGAGGGGACGAGGCAGGTCTCGTCCGCCGGTACGGCGAGGGGGAGCAGGGCGTCCCGTACGGTCACGGCGTCGGCGGGGCGGTTCGCCGGGTCCTTGGCCAGCAGCCGGTCGACGAGGCGGGCGAGTTCGGCGGGGACGTCGCCACGGATCGCGCGGACGGGGCTGGGCTCCTGGTGGACATGCCGCTCGGCGAGCTCGTACGCCGACTCGCTCGTGAACGGAGGAACACCGACCAGCATCTCGTACAGCACACAGCCCAGCGCGTACAGGTCGGCGGCCTGGGTCACCTGCTTGGCCTGGCACTGCTCAGGGGCCATGTAGCGGGCGGTGCCCACGCTGACGCCGGTGCTGGTCAGGCGGGTCTGGTCCGGGTCGTCGACGATGCTGCCCATGCCGAAGTCGAGCACCTTGACCGTGCCGCCCCGCGTGAGCATGACGTTGGCGGGCTTCAGGTCCCGGTGGACCACGCCCTTCGCGTGCGCGGCGGCGAGGCCGGCGGCGATCTGGGCCCCGATGGCGGCGGCCCAGGCGACCGGGAGCTGTGACTCCTCCTCGATGAGGTCGCGCAGCGACTCGCCGTCCAGGTACTCCATGGCGAGATAGGGCAGGTCGTCGCAGTCCGTGGCGATGCCGCCGGCGATGAGCCGGGTGAGGTTGGGGTGCTCCAGCAGGCGCATGATGTTCACTTCGCGGGCGAAGCGCTCCACGGCCTTGGTGTCGCCGCCGGTGTCGATCCGGCCTCCGGTGCGGCGACGCAGGATCGTCTTCACGGCGACGGTGCGCTCGGGCGAGCCCTCGGGAGCACGCAGGTCCTCGGCCCGGTGGACCTCCCCCATGTTGCCCCTGCCGATGACGCGCCCGATGCGGAATCTGCCGTCGACGAGCTCGTGGCTCACTGCCGCTCCTCTGCCTACTGCTCGCGTTCTCGCGGTTCCGGAACGGAACGCGCCCCCTGGTCTGCTGCCGCACGGCCCATCGTGTCAGAACGGACAGTGAGACAGCCGTCACAGTACACGAATCACTTTGTGCTGCACAGAGCATTCATACGTTGACATCGTCAACACGCCACCCTTAATCTCGCCGTGAAGCGAACGGGGGTGGGTGGCGTGCAGGATCGAGTCGCCGGTGAGGCGGGCGGGCCCGGCTTGAAGGTCGCGATCGGGGAGCTGCTGGCTCGACTGAGGCATGCGGCCGTGGACGGCGTCGTGCCGGAGTCGGCCTTCGCACGGCACGTGCGCCCCCTGGGGCTCGGCCAGGTCGAGCAGGACCGGCTGCGAAGTGAGCTGGCCCGACTGGGTCTGCATGTCCGTGACGCAGGTGTGCATGTAGACGCGGACTCGCCAGATGCGGAAAAGGTTGCAAGATTCCGTGAAGAAAATGTGTCGGCCCGTGTCGGGCGGGTGCGAGCGCTTCTGATGCGCTATGCGGACGCCGACGGATATGTGACGTCCCAGACGCTCGACGGAGTGATCCGGCTGGCCGGGCTGACCGCCCGTGAAGCGGACGAGCTTCGGTCCGGGGCAAGGGTGAGGGATGCCGAAACCGGGGCCGAAGAGCCCAACACAGCGGAGGTGGTCACGTCGCCGCCGGAGGGCGAACCGGAGGCGGCGGAGGGCGAACCGGAGGCGGCGGAGGGCGAACCGGGAACGGCGGAGAGTGGGCCGGGAGCGGCGGAGCAGGAGGTCCTGCCGGGAACCGGCGAATTCGCCGACGCCGTGGCGGCCGCCATGTTCGTGCTGCGCGTGGACCGCGTTCAGCCGCGGCCCGAGAGTCGCCTCCTCAGCGCGGCGGCCGAGGTCGGGCTGGCCGTACTCGTGCGCGGCGGTGCGGACCGCGTCGCACAGGAGCCCGAGGAGGCGGAACTGTGCGCGCTGCCGCCCGGCGATCTCAGGATCCGGGCCCGGGACTGCCTCGTCCTGCACAACCAGCGGCTGGTGCACGCGCTCGTCCGTTCCTACCTGGAGCAGGGGCTGGACTACGAAGACCTGTTCCAGGTAGGGGTGCTCGGACTGATGCGGGCGGCCCGCAAGTTCGACCCGACGATGGGCAACAAGTTCTCGACGTACGCGACCTGGTGGGTGCGGCAGCAGATCAGCCGGGCCATCGCGGACGAGGGCGCCCTCATCCGCGTCCCGGTCCATATGCACGAGCAGATGCGCAAGGTGGCGGCCGCGGAACGCACGCTCGCCGCGCAGGGTCGGCCTGCCGGGGCCGTCGACGTGGCGGTTCTCTGTGACCTGAGCGTGCAGAAGGTGGAGGAGATCCGAAAGCTGAGTCGGCGCACCGATTCGCTCGACCGGGTCATCGGCGACGGCACCACCCTCGGCGACTTCGTCGGGGAGCGCCAGGCTCTGCCGTCGGTGGAGCACGGTGTGGTGACCGCACTCCTGATGGAAGCCGTCATGGCGGTGGTGGACACCTTCCCCGAGCGCGACGCCCGGATCCTGGTCCGTCGTCTGAGCCTCGACGGCGACGAGCCCTCGACGCTCGACGAACTGGGGCGGGAGTTCGGCGTGACCCGCGAGCGCATCCGGCAGGTGGAGAGCAAGGCCCTCCCGGTGTTCAGGGCACGCCTGAGGACGGTCGGGGTCCTCGGCACGAACGAGGACGGGACCGCGCAGGATGCCGCGGAGGACGGAAAGCAGGCCCGGCCGACGAAACGACGTGCCCTTGGCAAGCCGCAGCCTGTCACCGCGGTGGACGAGTCGTCGTCCCGACCCGACGACAGCGCGCCCCAGGCCGACGAGCCGTCGTACGGGAACGACGAGAAGGCGGCCGCGGCGGTGGAGGACAGCCAGAGGGATGCGGGGACGGACACGCACGACGGTGCCATGGACCCCACGCCTCCGACCGCGGCCGTCGGGGACGCCGAGCGGGAAGATCCCGACGAGACCGAACAGCCCGAGCAGACCGAGCAGACCGGCCCGGTTGAGTCGGTGTCGCCCACCTCGGACTGGGAGAAGGCCTTGCGGCTGGGGGCGAGGTTCGAGGGCGGCATCGACTGGCTGGCTGAATACGCGCTGCTGGCGCTGGGACAGGAGCGGCTGGCGCTGATCCTCGGTCCCCGGGCCACAGCGGACGTCGTACGCGCCGCGCGGGAGCGCAGGATGCCGGACCGCCAGGTGCTCGCCGCTCTGGAAGTCCTGCAGCGCGTCTTCGACACGCTGAGAAGGGCCCGGCTCCGGCCCGAGGACTTCTTCGAGCGGCCGTGCGAGGCACTGGTCGGGCTGACCCCCTCGGCATACCTGGCCAGGAAGCCGCTGGTGAATTCGGAGTCCCGGCTCGCCGTGCGCGACGCACTGCGGGAGCTCGTCGCGGGCCTCCCGAGCCGACAAGAGCCCGAACAGCCACCGTCCGCGTCCGACGCTCACTCGGGCGGCGAGTCCGCGGGCGCCTCGGATCGTGAACCCGCGGTGCCGGAGGAGGCGTCGTCCAGCGATGGACGGTCCCTCCCACCCGGGCAGGCCGATGGGAGGGGGCAGGTCGAGACGGTCTCCCACCATGTCGCGCGTCCTGACGAGCCGGCGGCGAGCCATCACGTACCAGGGCACGATGAGGCGCTGGACGACGCGGGAGGCTCCCCGGCAGAGGACACCGCGCTGCCCGCTGAAGACCAGGGCGAGGCGGCAACGTCCGTCGCCGTCCAGAAAGAGGACCAGGGGAGCACTGGCGACGCGCGGATCGTCGCCGGGCTTCGCCGTGACCACGACGCCGAGCTGGAGCGTGTGCGGCTCGAACACCAGGAGCACCTCGCCCAGGAGCGCCGGGCGCGGCAGGCGGCCGACGACAGGGCCGCCGCGGCCGAGGCGGAGACCGCACGGCAGCTGGACGCTCTGGAGGAGACGCTGCTGCGCCGCGTGGACACCGCGCTGCTCCGTCAGGAGCGGCACCTTCGAGGACAGGCCGAGGAGAGACTCGCGCGCCTCAGAGAGGAACACCACGAGGCACAGCGGTCCACCGCCGAGCAAGCGGAACGCCTGGAGCAGCAGCTGATCCTCGCCACTCGGCACACCTCCCGCGACGATCAACAGGCGGCCATGTCGCGCCTGCGCGCGAGCCAGGCCGAGCAGCGGGCGGCCGAAGCGGACCAGCGGGCGGTGGAGGCCGACCGCCGCGCAACCCTCGCCGAGCAACGGGCGACCGAGGCCGAGCAACGCGCAACCCTCGCCGAGCAGCGATTGACCGAGGCCGAGCAGCGTGCGGCCCGTGCCGAGCAACGAGGGTACGAGGGCGACCGACGTCTGCGCAGGTACCGCGAGGAAGCCGAAGCCCGCTTGGAAGAACTCGAAGAGCGGCTGAGCCTGGTCGAAGCCGACCTGGACCAGCGCGGCCGTGCCCTCGCGGCAGCCCGCAGAGAGACGGCGCTGCAGGTCGACGCCGCCGAGCAGCGGGCTGCCCAGCGCATTGCCCAGGCCGAGCACGACGCCCTGACCCGCATCGCCGAACTGCAGGAGCAGCTCGCCGAGCGTGAAGCCGCGGCCGGCCGGGGGTCGTTCAGAGACCGCTGGCGTCGGTCCTGACCTCGCCCGCCACCCTGCCCTGCCCGCATTCCCAGAGGAACAGCATGGATCCCAGACAGGAACTCGTCGCCTACCTGCACAGACAGCTCGTCGGCCCGGTGGGGGGCGCCGAGGAGACGCTCGACGCCCCGCCGGACCGGCAGTACCTGATGGGCACCCTGTATCCCCAGGACGCCGATCTGCGGCGCCAGTTGGACCTGGCCGCCGAGGAACCGGACGGTGCCGGCACGGAGCGGGCGGCCGAGGACACCGCTCCCGCCGCCGACCCGGTTCCCGAGGTGAACTCCTGGCTGCCCTCCTCGCTCGGCCTCAGCTTCTACACCGACGCCACCACCGTGGAGATCCGCTGTTCCGGTGCCCGCTACGAGACCCGCTCCGGTACGAGCGAACGAGGCCGGAGCTGGCAGCGCATCCCGCTGCCGGCCGAGACGCACACCCTCGGCCCCGACCTCGTCGAGGTCACCGTCCTCGACACGCGTGCCGAACTCCGCATCAGGCGGCGCACGTTCGGAACCGGTCAGCTGGTGACCGTGGCGCTGGTCAACGCGGCCCGGCACGAACCGGCCCTCGGCAAGGCCGCCCACTGGGACCGCATGCTGTTCCAAGTGGAACTGGAGGCGCGTCCCGTCGACGGCAGGGTGCTCCAGTACCCGAGTGTCCGTCTCGCCAGCCGCGACCCGGAGGAGCAGGAACTGCGCCTGCAGTACCGGCACGTGCGCACCCACGCCGTCGGACACGGTTGCGCGGTCGAGGAGCGGTACGACGACACGGGAGAGCAGGTCACGACGCTGCGTGCGGCCGTCATGCCGGAGGCGGAAGTCACCGGTGTACGGGCAGCGGGACTCAGCGGCACCCCGGTGCTGAACCTCGGACACCTTGCCGACGCTGACGTCTCCATCGATCAGCTTCGTGAGGAACTCTGGGAGTTCGCCGCCGACTACCGTGCCTGGTACGTGGGGCAGTTGAACGCTGACATCCCCCAGTGGGGACGCGCCGCCGCAGACCGCGTCCTGGACCGTATCGCCGCCGCCGTCACCCGCATCGAGTCCGGCGTGCGCACCCTCTGCGATCCGTCCCGGCCCGAACTGCTGCGCGCCTTCCGCACCGCCAACCACGTCATGGCGCTTCAGATGCGCCACTCCGCCCCGGATCTGGCGGGAACGCGCCGGTCCCGCCGCGACGCCGTACCCCCGGACCCGGCACCGGCTCCGGACGCCGCCTGGCGCCCCTTCCAGCTGGCGTTCTTCCTGCTGGCCCTGGACGGAGTGGCCGACCCCCGGCACCGGGACCGGACCGTCACCGACCTGATCTGGTTCCCGACCGGCGGCGGCAAGACCGAGGCGTACCTGTTGCTCGCGGCCTTCACCATGGCACTGCGCAGACGCGAACCCGACGGCGGCGGCACAGCGGTCCTCAGCCGCTACACCCTGAGCCTGCTCACCACGCAACAGTTCCAGCGCGCGGCCACCACCGTCTGTGCCCTCGAAACCCTCCGCCGGGCGGACCCTGCCGTCTACGGTGAGGAGCCCTTCTCGATCGGCCTGTGGGTGGGCGAGACGACCACCCCGAACACGTACGAACGAGCCCGTGCGGCCTTCGACGACGTGCGCGCCGCCGCCCGGCCCGACGACGTGTTCATCCTCGACCGCTGCCCCTGGTGCGGCACCCGCGTCCTGCCCGCCCACAAGTCACCCGACATCGGTGACTACGGCGTGCGCGCCGGAGCGGACTCCTTCGCCTTCTTCTGCCCGCGCGAGGAGTGCGTCTTCCACGACGAGCTGCCCGTCGCCGTGGTGGACGAGCACCTGTACGACCGGCCGCCCACGTTCGTCCTCGGCACCGTCGACAAGTTCGCCCGACTGGCATGGGAACCCCGCGCCGGACGGCTCTTCGCGGCGGGCGGCACGCAGCTGCCGCCGTCCCTCGTCATCCAGGACGAGCTGCACCTGCTCACCGGCCCTCTCGGTACCACCGTCGGCTTGTACGAGTCCGCCGTGCTGGGGCTGTGCACCAGGGCCGACGGCATCGGACCCAAGGTCGTGGCGTCGACAGCCACCATCCGCCGCTCAGGGGAACAGATCCGCGCCCTCTACGGCGGTGGCGTCCAGCTCTTCCCGCCCGCCGGGCTCGACGCCCGCCACTCGTACTTCGCGGAACCGGACACCTCCCGGCCCGGCCGCCGCTACCTCGGCGTCATGGCCCAGGGACACACGGCGGGCCGCGCCGCCGTCGCCGTGGCCGCCGCCCTGCTGCAGGGCGCGTGGGAGCTACCCGAAGAACACCGGGACGCCTACTGGACGCTCGTCGCCTACCACCACAGCCTGCGCGAACTCGGCCGGACCGTCACCGCCGCGGCCGATGACATTCCCGCCCAGCTCGCCGGACTTGATTCCGGTACGGGGACGAGGAAGTTGGCGGATCACCAAGTGCAGGAGCTGACCAGCAACCTGCCCCGTGCGGAACAACCCGTCCTGCTCGACCGGCTGGAGAGGCCGTGGGGCGATCCGGAGTCGGTGTCCTTCCTGCCCTGCACCAACATGCTGTCCGTCGGCGTCGACGTGAAGCGGCTGGCACTGATGCTCATGCAGGGACAGCCGAAGACGACGGCCGAGTACATCCAGGCCACCAGCCGTGTCGGCCGGCATGCCGTCCCCGGCCTCGTCGTCACCTTCTTCAACGCCACCAGGCCGCGGGACCGTTCGCACTACGAGACCTTCGACGTGTACCACCGCTCGCTGTACCGGCATGTCGAACCGACCAGTGTCACTCCGTGGTCCGTGCCCTCGCGGCGCCGTGCCCTGCACGCCGCTCTCGTCATCCTCGTCCGGCACCGCCTCGGCCTCGCCGCGGAGAACCAGGCGGGGGCGATCCTGCACCACCTGCCCGATGCGGAGGCCCTCGTGGCGGAACTGGCGGCGCGAGCCGAGGCCTGCGAACCCGCAGCGGGCGACGCCGTCCGCAAGGAACTTTCTGACCTCCTCGCCGAGTGGGAGGAAGCAGCGCGCACAGCACGCAAGGACGGCCGCGAGCTGTACTACCGCAGTCAGGGCAAAGGCCAGTCCAACCTCATCAAGAGCTTCGAGCAGAGATACGGCCTGTGGGAGACGGCCAACTCGATGCGCAACGTCGACCGGGAATGCCAGGTGATGGTGAAGGGAGCCGACCTGTGAGCCGCACACTGCGGGTACGCCAGTCCCAGACGGTGGTGCCCTTCGGGGTCGGAGCCGTCTTCGACATCCAGGGCGAGTCGTTCGTCGCGACCGGAATCGGCGACTGGCCGAGCCGCGGCAGGCAGCGGGTCGACTCGCCCCGGCTGGCCTCCCGGCTCGGGGTGACCGGTTTCTACGCCGCCCCGGCGACGGCCAACGACCGGTTCGACACGCCGGACGCGCCCGGGGCGCCGTACATCCGCTTCCCGTCCTGGCTTTTCTGCGGCTCCTGTCGGCGCATGACCAGGTGGCGTATCGCGGACGAGAAGCCCGGGCGTCCGCCGCGCTGCCCGTCCTGCTCGCCGGGGCGGGCACTCGCGCCCATGCGGTTCGTGCAGATCTGCCAGGCCGGACACCTCAGCGACGTCGACTGGTGGTTCTGGGCCCACTCCCGGCAGGACGCGGGCGAGCGCCGGCAGTGCGGCGACCGCGACAAGCTGCGCTTCCTGGTCTCCGAACGCGCCTCAGGACTCGAAGCGCTCTCCGTGGCCTGCACCGCCAAGGGCTGCGGAGCGGCCCGGGACCTGCTCGACATCCTCGGTACGCACGGCATGCGCTGCTCAGGACGCAACCCCTGGCAGCGGGCGAGCGAGGCCGTGGAGTGCGAGATGCCGGTGCAGGTGGTGCAGCGCACCGCGGGAAACCTGTACTACCCGATCGTGTATTCGGCGCTCGACATCCCCGAGACCGACGCACCGGCCGTCACCGACGAGGCGCTCGCCGCACGGGTACGCGGGCACGATCTGTGGGTGTCGCTGTGCAGAGGGGCTGACTCGCCGCGGGCCGGGGTCTTCCGCTCGATGATCCAGGAGGACACCGGCGCCGACGACCAACTCCTCGACGCCCTCCTCGCGGAGGAGACGGGCCGGCCCGTTTCCTCCGCGACCTCCACCGGGACCGGTACTCCCGACCGCCCCGACCTGAGCCGGGAGGAATGGGCGGCCTTCACCGCTCCGACGCCGCCGGCCACCCGCGACTTCGCACTGCGCGAGACCACGCTCGGTCTGGCCGGCGAGACCGCGGCCCCCTGGGCGGGCCTCAGCCGCCGGTTCGGCCGGATCGTCCTCGCCGACCGGCTCCGGGAGGTACGCGCCCTGTCGGGCTTCACCCGGGTGTCTCCGGACGCCACCGTCGTCCCCGCCGACACCGCGCGGCGCCTGAGATGGCTGCCCGCCGTGGAGGTCTTCGGAGAGGGCATCTTCCTCACCCTGGACAAGAGCGAACTCGCCGCCTGGGAAGCGGACACCCGGGTCCGACGCCGGATCTCCGGCATGCGAGCCGACCTCGACCGCTCCTTCCAGAAGGACCGTCTGGAGACCTTGACCGGTCCTGAGCTGTCCCCGCGATTCGTACTCCTGCACACCCTCGCGCACCTGCTGATCCGCCAGCTCTCCTTCGAATCCGGCTACACGACGGCGAGCCTGCGTGAACGTGTCTACGCGCGCCCTGAGCAGGATCAGTACGGCATCCTCGTCTACACGGCCGCAGGAGACGCGGAGGGAACCCTCGGCGGTCTCGTCCGGCAGGGTGAACCGCCCCGACTCGCCGAGACCCTGCTCCGGATGACGGAGGCCGCGGCCTGGTGCTCGGCCGACCCGCTCTGCGCCGAGCACACCGGCCAGGGCTTCGGCAACCTCAACCGTGCGGCCTGCCACGCCTGCGCGCTGCTCCCCGAGACCAGCTGTGAGACCGGGAACACCCTCCTGGACCGCGCCCTGGTCGTCGGCGGTGAACGGGTGCCCGGCTACCTGGAGTCCATCGTCACCGCGGCCCGCGCCGTGGCCGCCGACGCCGTGGAGGAGATGTGACCGTCACCTATCTCGACCTTACCGATGAGCAGCGCTCCTGCCTCGACGATCTGCCCTTCGACGGCAACCACCTCGTCAGCGGTCCGCCGGGAAGCGGCAAGAGCCTCCTGGCGGCCCAGCGAGCCGTCATGCTCGCCCTGACCGGAACGCCGGTGGTCCTGCTGACCTATTCCAATCTCCTGCACCAGGCACTGGCCGGAGCCGTCCACGCGCTGGGTCCCGCGGACCGGAGCGTGCGGGTGCGGACCGTGCACGCCTGGCTCACCGAGTGGTACGGCGGGAAACCGCCCAGCGGTCCGGACGGGTGGTTCGACTGGGCCGCCCTGTACGAGCGGGCCGCGGCGGCCGACCCGCCGCCCGGACCCACCCTCGTCGTGGACGAAGGCCAGGACCTGCCGCCGGAGTTCTACCGCCTGTGCCGACTGCTCGGGGCCCGCACGACGGTGTACGCGGACGAGTGCCAGCGTCTGACCGACACCAACTCCACACTCGCGGAGATCACCGAGCGCCTGGGCCACTGCGCGCGCCACGAACTCGACGGCAACCACCGCAACACCCGGCAGATCGCGTCCTTCGCGGCCCACTTCCACACCGGAACCGGTCTGCCTCCGATCCCCGAACGGGACGGCCCGCCCGCACGACTGCACCGCCTTCCGCAGCGCGGGGCCGCCGACCTGGTGATGCTGCTCGCCAAGCAGCGCCCGCAGGACACCATCGGCGTGATAGCCCACTCCAAGCACACGCAGTTCTCGCTGCTCGGCACACTGCAGAACAAGGCACCCAGGCTCAAACCGCAGCTCTACACCTCCGACGCCTGGAAGGGAGGCGGCCGCTACCACCGCCTGGACCTCGGCCGTCCCGGCGTCGTCCTGGTCCATCGGAGAAGCGCCAAGGGCCTCGGCTTCGACACCGTCGTCATCCCCGACGCGCACACCGACGCCGCCACTGATCCGACCTCGGCCGCGCTGCGCATGGAGTACTACGTCATGGCCACGCGAGCCCGACGCGAGCTGCATCTCGCCTACGAGGGCGCATCCGAGCCGCCGCTGTTGGCGCAGGTAGGGTCGAGCGAGTTGCTGCGTGGCTGACCGGCGGGGAACGCCACGGCGTTGCGGACTGAGCCGGTCGGGTCCGCCGCGAGCAGGCCGGGCCTCCAAAGTGGTCCCACGCGTCATCGGGGTGGTCCCGAAACGCCTGTAGGCATCCATTTTCTGTGACGTGACCTTGGTGTTGAGGTCGCCGCTCTGGGCACGAGCCCGAGTTTGGAGGACGGTGCAAGGACGCAACCCTTTGGGGAGGTCCCCTGCGTGATTACGACTGTATCGTCAGTGGGCAAGTCCCCCCTCGGACACTCGCAACTCGCCATAGCGATACGCAGATGAGGGCCTCGACCTGTTGGTCGTGGCCGTCCTGCGTGTTCGTAACTGATGGTGATCCCGCTTCGTAGTGCGGGCTCTTCTTCTCTGCGTCGACGGCCTGTACGCGTTGTGCGATGTCTCCGAGTCTCTCAGTGATCTCCCGGATCTGGTCGGCGCTGACTCGCACTCCTCGACCATTTTGCGGGCCGAGTCTGCTGCGGGGTGAGCGTCTCGGCCGCGTTCGGTGCCGTGCTGGCCTGAGTGAGGGCGGTGAGGGTGGCGCCGAGCCGGTCGGGGGCGAAGGCTTTCGCGATCCACCGGTCCAGAGCCCGGCAGACCACGTCCTCCCGGAGGCAGACGGTCCGGGGGTGGTTCGGTCCGGGGTGGAGGGACTGTTCCTGTTCCTTGAACTCGCAGCGGTAGTAGACGGTGTTGCGCATCGTCGCGGGCCGCATCTTGCGCGGCGCCGGTCACGCGGGCGAGCCGCCGCACCACGTGCGGGAGCCAGGCCACGTCCTTCCGGGAACCGGGCGCCATCAGCGGCCCTCGGACCGACGCAGCCCGACCCGCCGGGACAGCCAGACCAGCAGCTCGAAGAGCACCACTACCACCGGCAGGGCCCACGCGGCGATGTCGATCCCGCCGTAGTCCGTCTCGGCCGGCTCCGGCGCCGTCCAGCCGTGCGGGTCGACGAGCACGTCCTTGGTCTGCCCGACTTCCATCGGCCCGTCGCAGGAGTCGTTGTCCAGCTCGGCGTGGTCGAGCGGCTTGCCGTCCACCCGCCCCAGAAGGCAGGTGTACTCCGGCCCGTGCTTGCCCTGGTACGTCTTCACCGAGGTGACCCGCACCTCCACCCGCTGTCCTTGGTGCGCCATCACCTCCGCTTGCAGTACCGGCCCCGGCCCGGACAGTGCGGCGATCCCGACGATCACCCCGCCGACGATCAACCACCCGTTCGGCGCGGCGGTGATCAGCAGCGAGAGAGTCGCGATCAGCGTCAGGGTCCCGAGCACCAGTCCGAGCCCGCTCCAGTCCGGATTGGCGGACAGTAACGACAGCCCGATGATCACCGGCGGACCGAAAAACGCCATCGTGGTGAGGCGGCGGACCTGCCGGGACGAGGCGGCGGTGGCTGCGCGAGGCACGGCGTCAGTGTGACGAACGGGGGCGTCAGGCTGAAGAGCGGGGTCCGTTACTACAGTCGTCGCTCTCGATGAGTACCTGTGATCCGAGCGATGTGGCGTGCCTGGCGCACCGGCCAGGTGTGTCCAGCACTCGGCGGTGTCGATGTGGACGCCGAGGGTCGCTGCGGACGTCGACGCCGTGGGCGAGGCCGGGTTGGCTCTCCCGGAGGCGTTGGACGGGTTCGGCTTGTTGCACGACAGATCATGATGCCGTCCGCGTCCGGGCGCTCGAAGACACCGGAGTTGTCGGTGAGCGCGGCCTGAGGAATCGGTCGATCAGGGCCACCACCTGGGTGGATGACCAATCGGCACCCGCATCCTCCGGTCCTTGCGACTTCCGTACTGGCCCATACGAATGATTCACCGGCGCCGCAGGGTGAACGATGGCACTGTGTGTCCCAAGTCGGCGGCCGGGCAGCCGCTCGTGACCATACGTTGACTCATGTGCCGCTGAGCTACGCCTTTGTGAACCTGAAGCCCGGAGTGGGAAAGACGACCAGCGCGGTCTGGTTGGCCCACGCACTTCACGAGTCGGGCTTCCCACCGCTACTGGTCGACAGCGACCCCGCCTCCTCCGCGCTGCGCTGGAGCGAATTGGCAGGTGGCTTTCCGTTTCCTGTGGTCGCTCTTCCGGTGGGCGATGTGCACCGGCGCGTGAACGACTTCCTGGGCGACCGGCAGGCCGTCGTGTTCGACGCTCCGCAGCTGGAGGACCACGCGCACATCGCCCGCAGCATCATGAGGTACGCAAGCGAATGGATCGTGCCGGTGACTCCAGCTCCCATCGAACTGGATCGCATGGCGCCCATCGGTGGTGAGATGGGCGACGTACAGTCCCTGCGCGTCGAGCCGGCCCGCGCTGCCGTTCTGCTGAACCGGACGAATCGTGCCGACGCCACGCGTACCGGTCCCGATGCCGACGCCCGCGAAGCCCTCACCGAGCGGGGATTCGACGTGTTGTCCACGCACATTCCGCGGCTCGACCTGTACGCCCAGTCATTCGGAAGTCCAGTGGAAGTCAAAGCCTCGGCCTACATGGACCTCGCAGACGAACTCATCAAGCGACAGGACAAGGCATGAATCAGCGGAAGGACACCTACCGAGCCGCATTGCAGCGCGGACCGGACGCCGTCGTACCGCGTCCCGTCACAGTCACTCAGCTGCACACCCGGTACGTGCGGGTGACCATCGAGCTCGACTCCGGCTTGCCGCGTGACCTCGTACGATGGGCAGGGTCAACGGTGTCCGTGATGATGCGGGCCGGCGCCGCTGCCCTGCGACCCCCGAGAAGCGCCCCGTAAGCCGGGTGACGCAGGCGTGCACCGGCCTCCGCCCGCCCACCGGCATGCCGGCGCCGGGTGATCTCGCTGGATTGCGGAGGCCCGGACATTCGCGCCCGCCGGATGCCGGTTCTCATGGGGGACAGCGAGGGCACCCGGCGGATCTTGGAGCTTGAGCCGCCGCTGCGCGAGTACGAGCGCACCGGCAGCGATCAACTCGCCCCTCGGACACAGAACGGAATCGCCCCGTGGCGCCTTCGCCGGCGCAGGGGATCGCAACACCCGCTGACGGCCTTCGGCCAGGGCGGGTGTCCGTCGTTTCGGCGCCTTCGCGCGCCCTCGGGATCGCCCGCACCGTGCCCGGCACCCACCCCCCGGAAATTGACGCGACGTGCCGGGCCGGCGCCTGGGAGCATGACCGGATCTCACCCGCACCGAAGGGAATCGCTGTGGTCCGGGCCGTCACCCTGATTCGTTCCAGCTCCTTGTCCGACGTCGCCGAGTACGCGTACGCGGCCACCGCACCCGCCGCGGCACGGCTGGTCTTCCTCGCCGGGGCGTGCCCGCTGAACGAGGACGGGTCCACGGCGGCGGTCGGGGACTACGCGGGGCAGGCGGCGAAGGCCTTCGAGAACATGCGGACCGCGCTGAGCGAGGCCGGCGCATCGGTCGAGGACGTCATCAGCACCCGCGTGCTCGTCGCGTCGAGCAGCCAGGACGATCTGGTGGCCGCCTGGAAGGTGGTCCGGGACGGGTTCGGCGATCACGACGTCCCCAGCACCCTGTTCGGCGTCACCGTGCTCGGCTACGACGACCAGCTCGTCGAGATCGAAGCGGTCGCCGCCGTGCTCGACCCGCCCGCCTCCGAAAACCGGTGGCCCACGAACGAGGGGCGCGGTTAGCCGCGCGGCCGTGGACATCAGAGAACTGGACCGCCACGCCCTCGCCACCATGGCAGCGGTGACCGCGCGGATCGGCCCGGATCAACTCCGTCTTCCGACGCCGTGTGCCGACTGGACGCTGCACGGCCTGCTCCGTCACCAGGTGAGCGAGAACCTCGGCTTCGCGGCCGCCGCGGGCGGCGTCACCGGTGACCTGCGGGCCTGGGACCAGGGCACCCTGGGCGAGGATCCGCACCAGGCGTTCCTCGACTCGGCCGCCGCCATGACGAGCGCGTTCACCGAGGACGTCCTGGACCGACCGCTCCGGATCAGGGAGTTCGGGTTCTTCCCCGGCCGGGTCGCGCTCGGTATGCACGTGCTCGACTGCGTGGTCCACGGCTGGGACGTCGCCCAGGCCATCGGTGTCGCCTACGATCCGGACGCCGACCTGGTCCAGCACTCACTCAAGGTCGCGGCGCTGATCCCGGCCGGTGCGCCGTCCGACGACCGGCCGAGGACCGCGTTCGCCCCGGTGGTCGAGATCTCCGTGGGCTCTTCCGGCCTGGAGCGGCTGCTCGGACTCGTCGGCCGTCGTCAGGCCTGGCGGGCGTAGGACGCGAGGCGGTCGGCGAACTCGGCGACCAGGCGGCGGAGTTCGGCCGGGCTCTCGACCACGAACGGCCGGTCGAGGGAGGCGAGCACCGGAGGCAGCCAGTCGAGCCGCTCCGCCCGCACCTCGACGCGCCGCCAGCGCTCGGCCGCCCGCTCCTGGTCCGCCGCCGGCTCGTCCTCCCGAAGGACCGCGACGCCGGCGGGGAGGCGGGCGCGGATCTGCTCGACGGTCCCGTGGATGCGCAGGGTCACCTCGTGCCGGTAGCCGGCCGTGGCGAACCCGGACAGCAGGCGCTGCGCCGGACCGGGGCCCGTGGGAGCCTCGAAGGAACCGGGCAGGATCCTCGCGTCCGCGATGCGGTCCAGCCGGAAGGTCCGGTCCTCGCCGATCCCAGGGTCGTGGCCCGTGACGTACCACCGGCCCGAGTGGGCGACGATCCCGTACGCGTGCAGCGTGCGGTCGCCTCGCCGTCCGTCGCGGCCGGTGTGGCGCAGCGCGACCGGCCGGCGGTGGCGCACCGCGTCGGCGAGGGTGAGCAGGACGGCGGCGTCCGGGGTGTCGAAGTCGCCGGGCCGCTCCGTGAACGCGACTGCCTCCAGGAGGGCGTCGAGCCGACGGGTGAGGTGCCTGGGCAGCACCCGCCGGATCTTCGCCGACGCCGTCTCGTTCGCCGTGCGCTCCGCCGTCGTCAACCCCGCCCGGCGGCCGAGGAGCAGGCCGAGCAGTACGGCCAGCGCCTCGTCGTCGCTGAGCATGAGCGGCGGCAGGCGGTACCCGGGGGCGAGCCGGTACCCGCCGTAGCGGCCGCGTACCGATTCCACCGGCACGTCCAGGTCGGTCAGCTGGCCGACGTACCGCCGCACGGTGCGTCCTTCGACGCCGAGCCGGTCGGCGAGTTCGGCCACGGTGCGGGTGCCGCCCGACTGGAGCAGCTCCAGGAGGGTCAGCACGCGGCCGGTGGGACGAGACATGGTCCCAACCTAACGCGAATACCGGACCGATTCTGTCCGCTATCTCTCCTAGCCTGCGCAGTGCCCTTCTGGAACACAGCCAAGGAGATGTCCCATGGACTTCGTCTCGATCCGCATCATCACCGGCGACGTCGCGCGCCTCGTCGAGTTCTACGAGCGGGCCACGGGGGTGCGGGCCACGTGGGCCACCGAGGACTTCGCCGAACTCACGACCGCGGGCGCGACCCTCGCGATCGCCGGTACCCGCACGGTCCCGCTGTTCGCCCCCGGCTCCGCCCGCCCGGCGGACAACCACAGCGTGATCACCGAGTTCCTCGTCGACGACGTGGACCGCGTCCACCGCGACCTCACCGCTTTCGTCGCCGACTTCGTCAGCGAGCCGACCACCATGCCCTGGGGCAACCGGTCGCTGCTGTTCCGTGATCCCGACGGTAACCTCGTCAACTTCTTCACCCCCGTCACCCCGGCTGCCAGGGAGAAGTTCGCGCGCTGACGTCACCCGCCGCGGCGGGCCGTGTCCGAAGTGCTCCCAGGGTCTTCGAAATGTCCCTTATGGTGTGCCTCGGGTCGTGTGTCGGCAGACGGAACGGAGTGCGGGCCGTGGCGTGCGCGGAGCCGGATCCGGAGTCCGGCCGATGGTCCTGGGCGCCACTGCCGGCGGTGTGCGCCGGGTATTTCATGGTGATCCTGGACGTGACGGCCATCAACGTCGCCGTGCCGGTGATCGGCCGGCAGCTGAAAGCCTCGCTCACCGGCATCCAGTGGATCACCGACGGGTACACCCTGGTCTTCGCCGGGTTCCTGCTGACCGGTGGCGCGCTGGGTGACCGGCTGGGCAACCGCCGGGTCTTCTGCTGGGGCGTGGCGGTGTTCACGCTGTCCTCCGCCGCGTGCGCGCTCGCGGTGAGCGCCCCGTTCCTGGTCGCGGCCCGGCTGGCGGAGGGGCTCGGCGCGGCTCTGATCGTGCCCGGTTCCCTGGCTCTGCTCCGGCAGGCCTACCCGGCGCCGGCCGCACGCTCGCGGGCCTTCGGGCTGTGGGGTTCGATGGCGGGCATCGCGGCCGCCGCCGGTCCGCTGCTGGGCGGGCTGCTCGTCACCACGCTGGGGTGGCGCTGGGTGTTCCTGATCAACCTGCCCGTCGGCGTGGCCTGCCTGGTGCTGACGTTACGTCATGTGGCGCGCTCGCCCCGCCGCGCCGACCGGGCGCTGGACTGGCCGGCGCAGTGCGCGGTGGTGGCGGCCGCGGCGCTGCTGACCGCGGCGCTCAACGAGGCCGGACGGCGGGGCTGGTCCGATCCGGCGGTGCTCGGCGGGGTGGGCCTGGCCGTACTGGCCGGGGCGGCGTTCGCGGTACGCGAGCGGCTGGCCCGCTCTCCCGTCCTGCCGCCGGGCCTGCTGCGGTCCCGCGCGATGAGCGGGGGCGCCGTGATCGGTCTGCTGTTCAACTTCGGCTTCTACGGCATGCTGTTCACGGCCAGCCTGGAATTCCAGCACCAGCGCGGCCTCGGCGCCCTCGGCACCGGTCTCGCGCTGTTCCCGGCGGTGGTGATGACCATGTTCGCCTCCGTCCTGTCCGGGCGGCTGACCCGCCGTACCGGCGACCGTCCGCTGGTGGTCTCCGGCATGCTCCTGGCCGCCCTGGGGCTGGCCGGCTGGGCCGCGGCGGGAGCCGACCCCGGCTACCCGCTGCTGGTCGCCCCGATGACGGCCGCGGGATTCGGCACCTCCTTCGCCCTCACCGGTTCGACCGCCACCGTGATGGGCGCCGTGCCCCCGGCGTACTCGG
Organism: Streptomyces sp. NPDC059224; assembly: GCF_042754285.1. NCBI lineage: Bacteria > Bacillati > Actinomycetota > Actinomycetes > Kitasatosporales > Streptomycetaceae > Streptomyces > Streptomyces sp. NPDC059224. The sequence continues at coordinate 16,193 of NZ_JBHZAN010000010.1, read as the reverse complement.
GTGCCGCCTCCGCCCTGTTCAACACCGCCCGTCAGATCGGCAGCGCCACCGGCGTCGCGCTCGGCGGCAGCCTGCTGGCCACGGCCACCGACTACGGCACCGGGCTCCGCGCCAGCATGGCCGTCGGCGCGCTCGCCTACCTGGCCGCCGCGGTCCTCGCCTGGCGGTGCGTACCGGTGCCGCCGAAACGGGCCTGAGAAGCGGATCCCCTGGGCGCTTTCGCACGGGAGAGTGCGTCATCCGTGATTTGCGTATCTGGACCGGTAAATTGCGGCACTTGCGCCAGGTATTTCTTTACTCCCTCTACGACGGGATCGGCTTCCCCACCTCGACCGACACCCTGCTCAAGGACAACACGGTCAGCACACCCGGCCGCAACGGCATCGTGATCTCACCGCCGTTCTGCCCCGCGCCCACCGGCTCCGCGACCATCACCGGCAACACGGTCGCCGGGCTCGGCGCCGGTGCCACCGCCTTGGTCGACAACTTGGCCGGGTTCCTGGCCGCGCTGAGCGACAACCACTGGCCGCCGGCCGCCCCCGAGGGTCCCTGCGGCGGCACTCCGGCGGCCGCACCCGGCACGGTGCAGGCGGAGGACTGCGACACCGGCGGCCAGGGCATGGCCTGCCACGTCACGTGCGTCAACGGCAACGCCGACTCCTACCGGGCCGAGGGTGTGGACCTGGACAACCCCTCGGACACCGGCGGCGGGCAGACCTGGACCGCCGTGACCACCCAGGTGACGCTGCCCGCCGGCCGGCAGACCGTCACCCTCGACCAGGACACCGGCGGGTGGAACATCGGCCACCTCGGTTTCACCACCGGCGCCGGCTCGCCGTCGCCCACTCCGACCGCGTCGCCCGGATCGCTGCCCTTCGCCGGCCGGACGGCGAACACGGCCAGCGCCCCGCGTCCCGTCACCGTCACCAGCTCCGGCACCGCGTCCGCCTCGATCACCGGCGTCCCCGTCGGCGGTGACTTCGCCCGGACCAGCACCTGCGGCACCACGCTGGCGGCGACCGGCCCGGCAGCCCCACCACGGTGGCCCTGTCCGGTACCGGCACCGACACCACCGGGACCGACCTCGCGGCGGGCAGGCCCACCGGCGCGACCGGCCACACCGACGCCCATCCCTCGTCGAACGTGACGGACGGCAACCGGTCCACTTACTGGGGAAGCGCGAACAACGCGTTCCGCAGGGGGTCCAGGCCGGCCTGGGCGCGGCCCGGAGCGACTCCCGCGTGGTCCTGCGACTGCCCGCGGGCTGGGGCGCCACTTCCGTGTCACCGTCACGGCCAACGACACCTGGCCCGCGGGCCAGGTGTCCGAGTTCCAGATCTGGAACGTCTGGCCCCGCCCGCACGGGGGCGCCGCCGGGGGCCTCGTCCGGCGGCGCTGCGGCCTGCCCTGACCCAACGCGGCACATGGGATCTTGCGAGCTTCATTTTTATTGTTGCAAAGTTCTGTCGAGTTATTGCGCGATGATGTCGGCGATATTACGGTCCCCCTTGCGCCCTCACCACCCCCCACCATCCCCCGCGTCCCCCGTGTCCCGCTGTGTGCCGGACCGCGCCGATCGCCTGCGCTCCCGAGTCCGGCATGCCGCGTGAAAGGAGTGGTAAATGTTCCATTCCATCCGATATCTGAGACGAGCCCTCGTCTGGGCGGTCGGCACCGCGATGGTGGCCGCCGTCTCCGTCGTCGTCCTGGCCGTCCAACCGGCCTGGGCGGCCTCCACCGCCACCGGCGGCAGCGGCGCGAGCCTGCCGTACGTCGAGGTGCAGGCGGAGAACTCCGCGACCAACGGCACGAACATCGGCCCCAGTTACACCCAGGGCCAGCTGGCCGACGAGGCGTCGTACCGCAAGGCGACGACACTCCAGGGCACCGGCAAGTACGTCACGTTCACCACGCCGGTGGCGACCAACTCGATCAACTTCCGGTACAGCATCCCGGACACCTCGGGCGGCTCGGTCTACACCGCCGCGCTGTCCCTGTACATCGACGGTGTCAAGCAGCCCGACTTCACCCTGACCAACGCCTACAGCTGGTACTACGGCAGCTACCCGTTCACCAACACGCCGGGCAGCAACCCGCACCACTTCTACGACGAGGCCCACCGGCTCTTCACCACCACCTATCCGGCGGGCACCACCTTCAAGCTGCAGGTCGACGCGGGGGACACCGCCTCCTCGTACACCATCGACTTCGCCGACTTCGAGCAGGTCGGTGCCGCCCTGACCGCGCCCTCGGGGGCGGTGTCGGTGACCAGCAAGGGCGCCGACGCGACCGGTGCGGCCGACGCGACCAGCGCGTTCAACGCGGCGATCAGCGCAGCCGGCCCCGGCGGCACCGTGTGGATCCCGCCGGGCACGTACAACATCCCCGGCCACATCAGCGTCAACAACGTCACGATCGCCGGCGCCGGCATGTGGTACTCGACCGTCACGGGCACGGCCCCCGGCTTCTACGGCAACTCCGCGCCCTCGGCCAGCACGGGCGTACGCCTGCAGAACTTCGCGATCTTCGGCAACGTGCAGGAGCGCGACGACAGCGCCCAGGTCAACGGCATCGGCGGCGCGATGAGCGATTCGACCGTCTCCAACCTGTGGATCGACCACATGAAGGTCGGCGCCTGGATGGACGGGCCGATGGACGGGCTGACCTTCACCGGCCTGCGCATCCGGGACACCACCGCCGACGGCATCAACTTCCACGGCGGTGTCACCAACTCGAAGGTGACCAACAGCGACATCCGCAACACCGGTGACGACGGCATCGCCACCTGGGCGGACTCCGCCCTCGGCGCCGACGCCAACGACACCGTCTCCAACAACACCGTCTCCCTGCAGATCCTCGCCAACGGCATCGCGATCTACGGCGGTCACGACAACACCGTCAGCGGCAACCGGGTGGTGGACTCCGGCATCGCCCAGGGCGGCGGCATCCACGTGGGGCAGCGCTTCACGTCGACGCCGGTCGGCACCACCACCATCTCCGACAACACCCTGATCCGGGACGGCAGCCTCGACCCGAACTGGCAGTTCGGTGTGGGCGCCCTCTGGTTCGACGGCAGCCAGGGCGCGATCAACGGCCCGATCAACGTGACCAACGCGCTGATCCAGCAGAGCCCCTACGAGGCCGTCCAGTGGGTCGAGGGCACCATCAGCGGGGTCAACCTGAACAACGTGACCATCGCCGGTACCGGAACCTTCGCTCTCCAGGAACAGACCGGCGGCGCCGCAAAGTTCACCAACGTCACTGCCACCGGCGTCGGTTACTCGTCCCCGGTGTACAACTGCTCCGGCGGCAACTTCGTCGTCACCGACGGCGGCGGCAACTCCGGCATCAGCGGCACCCCGTACTGCGGCGGCTGGCCCGCCCCGGTCTTCCCGCCCTACCCGTCCGAAGGCGTGACGGCCACCCCCGGCGCGCTGAACTTCGGAGCGGTGGCGACCGGTTCGACCAGCGCGGGGCAGACCGTGACGGTCTCCAACCCGACCAACAGCGCCGCGTCCGTCTCCTCGATCTCGGCCTCCGGCGACTACTCCCAGACCAACACCTGCGGCTCGTCGATCGCGGCGAACGGCTCGTGCACCGTCAGCGTGAAGTTCACGCCGACGGCGACCGGCAGCCGTACCGGATCCCTGACCGTCACCGCGGGCGGGACCACCAACACGGTCAGCCTCTCCGGCACCGGCACCGCGCCGGGCCCGGTCCTGAACACCGACCCGGCGAGCCTGTCCTTCGAGGGCACGGTGGTCGGCTCCTCGGCCACCGCGCAGACGGTGAAGGTGACCAACTCGGGCACCGCGTCGGCGACCGTCTCGGGAGTCTCGGCCTCCGGCGACTTCAGCCAGACCAACAACTGCGCCACCCTCGCGGTCGGCGCCTCCTGCACGGTCAACGTCGGGTTCAAGCCCACCAGCGGCGGCACCCGCAACGGCAGCCTGACCGTCACCAGCAACGCCAACAACAGCCCGACCACCGTCTCCCTGACCGGCAGCGGCATCGACAGCACCACGAACATCGCCGCCGGGCGCCCCGCGACGGCCAGTTCCAGCAGCAGCCCCTACGTCGCCTCGAACCTGACCGACCCGGACGCCTCCACGTACTGGGAGGGCACGAACGGTTCGTTCCCGCAGTGGGCCCAGGTCGACCTCGGCCAGAACTACGGCGTCGGCAAGGTCGTGCTCAAGCTCCCGCCGGCGACGGCGTGGTCGGCCCGCACGCAGACCCTGTCGGTGCAGGGATCCACGGACGGCACCAGCTTCGCCACGATCAAGGCGTCGGCCGGGTACACCTTCGACCCGAACGCCAACAACAACACGGCCACCATCACGTTCAACGCCGCCACGGCGAGATACGTGCGGGTGAACATCACCGCCAACACCGGCTGGAACGCAGCCCAGTTGTCTGACTTCGAGGTGTTCCCCAGCAGTGGCGGCTCCTCGCCGGCGACCCTGTCGGCCGACCCGACGTCACTGACGTATCCCACCCAGGCGCTCAACACCTCCAGCAGCGCGCAGACGGTCACGGTGACCAACACCGGAACCGCGGCCGCCACCGTCTCCGGCATCACCGCCACGGGTGACTTCTCGCAGACCAACACCTGCGGGACGTCGATCGCGGCGAACGCCTCCTGCACGGTGAACGTCACCTTCCGGCCCACCGCGTCCGGCACCCGTACCGGCGAACTCAGCATCGCCAGCAACGCGTCGAACGGCACGACCACGGTCGCGCTGACCGGCACCGGCGCCGGCACGGTGAGCAGGAACCTGGCGGCGGGCGCGGCCACCACGGAGTCCAGCCACACCGACGTGTACCCGTCGTCGAACGTGACGGACGGCAACCAGGGCACCTACTGGGAGAGCGCCAACAACGCCTTCCCCCAGTGGGTGCAGGTGGACCTCGGCTCCGCGCAGAGTGCGAGCCGCGTCGTCCTGCAGCTCCCCGCGGGCTGGGGCGCGCGCAACCAGACGCTGTCCCTGTCGGGCAGCACCGACGGCTCCTCCTTCGCCACCATCAAGTCGTCGGCCGCCTACACCTTCGACCCCGCCACCAACAACACGGTGACCATCACGTTCACCGCGACCACCCAGCGGTACGTCCGGGTGAACATCACGGCGAACAACGGCTGGCCGGCCGGTCAGCTGTCCGAGGTCCAGGTCTGGAACACCTGACAGCCGGACCTGACGGTGCCGCCGGACCCGGACAGGCCCGCGCCCGGCGGCACCGACCACCGAAGGGCAACGTGTCGCGCCCCTCCCACCAGGTCACCGTCACCACCGACGCCCCGTCCGGCACCACCGACCTCGCCCTGCACCGGCCCACCTCGGAGAGCAGCCACACCCAGACGTACGCCTCGGGCAACGCGACCGACGGCGACACCGGCACCTACTGGGAGTCCGCCGGCAACGCCTTCCCGCAGTGATCCAGGTCGACCTGGGCGCCGCCACCGGCGTCCGGCGGATCGTCCTGCACCTTCCCCCGGCGACCGCCTGGGCCGCCCGGACCCAGACGCTCTCCGTCCAGGGCAGCACCGACGGCACCACCTTCACCCAACTGCTCGCCCCGGCGGGCTGCACCTTCGACCCGGGACCGGCAACACCGCCACCCTCACCCTCCCCGCCGCCGTCACCATCCGCCACGTACGGCTCACCATCACCGCCAACAACGGCTGGCCCGCCGGGCAGGTCTCGGAGTTCCAGGTCTTCGGCGCCTGATGCCCCGGCCACCCCGTCCTATAGTTCCTCGCATGAGTCGCTGGCACGAACTGACCGGGGGCACGTCGGGGCACGACTACGCCGCGCGGTTCGCCGCACTGGCCCGCGGCGGAACGGACGTGCACGGGGAGGCACGGTTCTGCGCGGCGCTGGTGTCCGCCGGAGCGCGGGTGCTGGACGCCGGGTGCGGCACCGGACGGGTCATGATCCGGCTCGCCGAACTCGGCTACGACTGCGTCGGGGTGGACCTCGACGCGTCGATGCTGGCCGTGGCCCGGCAGCAGGCGCCCGGACTGGCCTGGTACCAGGCCGACCTGGCCGGGTTCGAGCCCCGCCGGCTCGGCATCGCGGCCGACTTCGATCTGGTGGTCGCGGCGGGCAACATCTTCCCGTTGCTGGCCGCGGGAACCGAGGCCACCGTGGTCACGCGGCTGGCCTCGGCCCTGCGCCCCGGCGGCCTGCTGGTCGCCGGGTTCGGCCTGGACGAGGCCCATCTGCCCGTGCCGCCCGGCATCACCCTGGCCGAGTACGACGACTGCTGCGCCGCGGCCGGCCTGACCCTCACCGACCGCTTCGCCACCTGGGACGCCGACCCCTACGACGGCGGCGGCTACGCCGTCAGCGTGCACCGCCGCCGAACCCTCCGGCTGCCGTGAGCCACCGCTGAAAACCCTGTGGAATCGATGTCGGTGGAGCCGCCTATGCTGCACTCCGATGATCACGCGGATCCTGGGGAGGGCGCGGCATGTTCGGCAAGCTGTTCGGCAGAGGCGGGGAGAGACCGGCGACGGATCCGCACGCCCTTCCCGGCCCGCGCAGGCTGATGAACGGGATGTACACACTGCGCGCCCTCGGCGACACACGGGTGCTCGCGCTGGTGGAGGCCGCCGGCGCCGGCGACTGGACGGCGGTCAGGACGGCGCTGGCCCCCTTCGACCTCGGCCGCGACGACCGGGTCCTCGGTGAACTGGCCGACCTGGACGGTGTGCAGGACTGGATCGGCCGCGCCGTGGAGGAGGACAAGGAGCACCGGGCGACCGCGCTGCTGATATCCGGCGCGCGCCACGTCAGCTGGGGCTGGGAGGCCCGTACCCGGGCCAGTGCCGTGGACGTCACGCCCGAGCAGTGGCGGGTCTTCCGGGAGCGGCTCGACATCGCCGAGGAGCAGCTGCTGGAAGCGGCGGAGCTGCGGCCGGAGTGGGTCACCCCGTGGCGGCGCCTGCTCACCTCCGGCCGTGGCATCTCGCTCGGCCGCGCGGTCAACGAGACCCGCCTCGACGCCGCACTGCGCCGCGACCCGCTGAACCTGGAGACCCACGTCGAGTGGGTGTCCTACCTCCAGCCCCGGTGGAGCGGCGAGCCCGGCGAGGCCCTCGCCTTCGCCCGCGCGGCCTTCGCCGGAGCGCCCGACGGCCATCGCCTCGGCTGTGTGGTCGCCCTCGCGCACATCGAGGACTGGGTCGAGTCCAGCCGCAAGAACTGCCTCATCACCCCGGAGATCCAGGACGAGTTGATGGACGCGGCCGAGCGCAGCATCCTCCACCCCGACTACGAGCGCCGCCCCGGCTGGCAGCACGACTTCAACGTCTTCGCCATGGCCCTGTCCCTGGCATCGGAGCGGATCGCTCTGCCGTACGTCTTCCGCGAGCTGGGCGGCGCCTACACCACCTGGCCCTGGAGGTACATGGCGGAGCCGGAAAAGATGTACGCCCGCGCCCGGCGCAACGCCTGACCCCGCCACCCCGCCCGCCGCTCATCTCACCCCGGACTGCCCGATGACTCTGTCCCACACCCCTTCGAGCCCGGCCGCCGGCGCCGACCGCACCTTCCAGGTGGATCTGCGCGGCCTCGTCGATCTCCTCTCCCACCACCTCTACTCCAGCCCCCGCGTCTACCTGCGGGAACTCCTGCAGAACGCGGTGGACGCGCTGACCGCGCGGCGCGGCCTCGAACCGGGCGCCCCCGCCGGCGCGTTCGGCATCCGCCTGTACGCCGACGGTTCGGTGGTCCGGGTGGAGGACGACGGCGTCGGTCTCACCGAGGCCGATGTCCACACCTTCCTCGCCACCATCGGCCGCAGCAGCAAAAGGGCCGACAAGATCGCCGAGCAACGGGCCGACTTCATCGGCCAGTTCGGCATCGGCCTGCTCTCCTGCTTCCTGGTCGCGGACGAGATCCTCGTCCTGAGCCGGTCCGCCCGCACCCCCGACGCCCCCGCCGTGGAATGGCGGGGACGCGGCGACGGCAGCTACTCCGTCCGCGCCCTGCCCGCCTCCGCCCGACCGCGGCCCGGCACCACCGTCACCCTGACGCCCCGCGCCGACACCGGCGAGTGGACCCGGCCGGTTCAGGTACACGCGCTGGCCCGGCACTTCGGCTCCCTGCTGCGACACCCGGTGACCTTCGACGACGGCACCGGCGGCCCCGGCGCGCCCGTCAATCCCGAACCCGCACCCTGGGCGCGCACCTACCCCACCCCGGGGGCACGCTCCCGTGCGCTGGCCGCCTACGGCGAGGAGACCTTCGGGTTCACCCCGCTGGACACCATCGAGCTGGACCTGCCGGCCGTGGGTCTCAAGGGCATCGCGTGCATCCTGCCCGACGCGGTGCCGGCCGGACGCCGCCACGGCCACCGTGTGCACGTCAAGGGCATGCTGCTGTCCGAGCAGGCCGAGGAGATCCTGCCCGAGTGGGCCTTCTTCGTCCGCTGCGTCCTCGACGCCGAGAGCCTGCGCCCGACCGCGTCCCGTGAGTCCCTGTACGAGGACGACACCCTCGCCGCGGTCCGTGACGCGCTGGCCGAACGGCTGCGCGCGTGGATCGCCCGGACCGCCGCCAGCGATCCCGACCTCCTCGGCCGCTTCCTCCAGGCCCACCACCTGGCCGTGAAGTCCCTCGCCGTGCACGACGACGAGATCCTGCGGATGCTGCTGCCCTGGCTGCCGTTCGAGACCACGGCCGGGCACGCCACGCTCGACGAGTTCGCCCGCACCCACCGCACCGTCCTGGTCACCTCCAGTGTGGAGGAGTTCCGGCAGGTCGCGGCGATCGCCTCGGCCGCCGGGCTCGGCGTCGTCAACGGCGGCTACACCTACGACCGCGAACTGGTCCACCGGCTGCCGGAGATCAGGCCGGAGGTCAGCGTCGCCGACCTCGACCCGGCGACCCTCACCGCCCACCTCGACCCCGTCGACCGGGAGACGGAACTCGCCGCCGCGGCCTACCTCGCCCAGGCCCGCGACGCGCTCGCCGTCTTCGACTGCGACGTCGCGCTGCGCACCTTCCAGCCCGCCTCGGCGCCGGCGCTCCTCCTCGACAGCCGTGAGGCCCGGCACGAACGCACCCGCTCCCAGCTCGCCCGTGAACAGCAGGGCGGGGTGTGGGGCGACATCCTCGGCCACCTGCGCCAGGAGGCCCCGCGGGCCCAGCTGATCCTCAACCAGCTCAACCCGCTGGTCCGCACCGCGGTCGCCATCGAGGAACCGGATCTGGCCCGCACCAGCGCCGAAGCCCTCTACGGGCAGGCCGCGATGCTCTCCCGGCGCCCGCTCAGGCCCGCCGAGTCGAGCCTCATCAACCGCTCCTTCCTCGACCTCCTCGCCCACGCCCTCCGCAAGGACAGCTGACGATGCCGACCGCACCCCATCCGCAGAACACGGACGAGCTGTACCGGGCGCTCCAGGAGAACGACCGGCGCCCCCACGGCCGTTCCCGCACCGTCAGGGCCGAGGAACTGGTCGAGACCGCCGAGCAGTTCGCGGAGCCGCGTCCGCTGGTCCAGGCGCTCTTCGCACTGCAGAATGCCTACAACTACGGCGCCGAGCCCAGGAAGTCGCCCGTCGTCTTCGCCCGTGTCCTCACCCTCTTCGACGAGCAGCCCGACGTCTTCGACGAGCGGCTGCGGCACACGCTGTTCTGGCGGTTCAAGTGGGTCGCCAACGCCCTTGTCGCGTTGCCCGAGATACCGCTGGCCAGCCTGCGCCAGTGGCTGACCGAGATGCGCGACCGGTACGAGAAGGCCGGTCTCGGACTCCAGCCCTACTACGGACAGGCGTACCACCTCGCCGCCCACATCGGCGAGGACACCGACCTGGCCTTCGAACTGTGGGCGGGACGGGCCCGTACCCGGCTCAGCGACTGCGAGGCCTGCGAGATCTGCGACCGCGCCCTCCACCACCTCGCGGCGGACGACGACGAACGGGCCCTGCGCACCTGGGAACCCGTGCTGGCCGGGAAGGAGTCCTGCCAGGAGGAACCCGCCCGCTCCGTCTCCCACGCGCTGCTTCCGCTGCTGCGCCTCGGCCGTACCGACCAGGCCCGCGAACTGCACCTCGTCGGGTACCGGGCCTGCCGTCGCAACCCCTCGATGTCCGGCGAGGTCGCCCGGCACCTGGAGTTCTGCGCGCTGACCGGCAACGAGGCGCGCGGCCTGGAGCTCCTCGCGGAGAACCGGAACCTGTTCGACGACGTCGACTCGCCGCTGGACCAGCTGGCCTTCCTCACCGGCGTCGAGGTCCTCCTGCAGCGGGTCGAACTCCTCGGCCACGGCGAACTGCCCGCCGCCGGCTACCCGGGCCGCACCTGGACGGTGGCCGGCCTGCGCGCCGAGGTGCACCGCCGGGCCGACGACCTCGCCGCCCGCTTCGACGCCCGCAACGGCACCACGGCCCACACCGACCGGCGTGCCGCCCGGCTCGGCCGTGCCCCCCTGCTGGACGCGCTGGAACTGACCCTGCGTACCCGCGTCCTCGACGACGTGGCCCAGGCCGCCCCGCCCGCCGTCCGCCCGGCCGCCACCGCCCTGCCCGAGTCGCTGCCCGAACTCATCGTCCGGGCACGGGAGCTGGATGAGCGGGGACACCCGGACGCGGTGGCCTGCTGGGCTCGGTTGCGCACGCTCGTCGCCGACCGCGGCTACGTCCACCCGGACGACCCGGACGTGCGGCCGCTCGCCCATCTGCGCGCGGACCTGCTGGCCGACGAGGCGGGCCGGGCGGGCCAGAAGGACGAGTTCGACCGGGCGGTCGCCCTGTGGGAGGCGGCCGCCGGCCTGTACGACGAGGCCGGCGCGCCCGGTCACGCGGCGCTCGCCCGCGCCTGCGGCCTGCTGCCCACGGCGGACATCCCCGCGGCGGGCGGCGACGGAGCCGAGGCGAAGGCCGTCGCGCTGACCGCCGTCCACGACGCCCTGGTCCGGCTGAACGAGGAGACGACCGCCCTCGCCCCGTACCAGGAGGCCCGGCTGCTGCGGCTGCGGGCGAGCGCGCTCGGCCTGCGGCTGCAGGCGACGGGGAACGACGAACACCTCGCGCCGGTGCTCGCCGAGGTGGACCTGCTGCTCGACTTCGCCACCCGGCACGAGATCGCCTCGCAGATCTCCGGCGGCCGTCTGCTGCGGGCCACCACGCGGGCCCTGTCCGGCGACCTCCCCGCCGCGGTCACGGAGGTCGACGCGCTCCTCGACCGGCTGCGGGCACAGGGCCCCGCCTGGCACCTGCCCCGCACGCTCGGGCTGCGCGGCCGGCTCCGGCTCGGCCTCAGGGACGCGCAGGCCGCGCACACGGACCTGACCGAGGGCCTGCGGCTGGCCGCCGACTGGCCCTCCGACTCGGCCGACACGGCCCGCCTGCACGGTGACCTGGCGCTGGCCTGCATGCGCCTGGGCCGTCCCGAGGAGGCGCTACGGCACCTGACACGCTCCGCGGAGCGGGAGCTGCGCCACGGCAGCCGGACGGAGGCGCTCTGCACCTACGGCAACGTGGCCCGGCTCAGTCTCGAACTCGGACGCGTCGAGGACTGCATCGCGCTGCTCGACTCGCTCCTGGCCGAACCGGACGTCGCCGCCGGTGAGGTGGACGACCGTCTCGTCGCCCAGCTGCGCCTGTACCGCGCCCGCGCGTTGCACGCGGGGGAGGACCTCAAGGCCGCCACTGCCGAGTTCGTCGCCCTCGCGGCCGAGTCGGCCGGCTGGGACGACGATCCCGGGAGCCACGCCGGCATCGCCGCGGAGACCGCCGTACTCCTCGCCGAGTCCGGTGAGTTCGGCCGGGCCCGTGCGGCCGCGGACCAGGCCCTCGCCGCGCACTCCCTGGCCCCGCGCTACGAGCAGCTCAGCAGCAGCCTGCGTGAGATCGCCCGCCTCCAGGCCCAGCGGCAGGGTGCCGAGGGACTGGCCGACGCCCTCGCCCTCCTCGCGGATGCGGGCAGGGTCGCCGACGAGGCCAGGGCCGCGGAGTACGAGTCCCTCGACCGCTCCCTGGACAGTGCCCTCGCCTACGAACACGGCCGGGTCAACGCCTACGCCGGCGAGTACGAGACCTCTCTGGCCGCACTGGACAAGGCCCTCACCCTGCTCGGCGAACCGGGACCCGACGACGGCCACGCCGGAGAGTGGGCCGAGTGCGTCCGGCTCGCGTCCGTCGTGGAAGGCCTCTACCTGGAACGCCCCGCCCCCGCCCTCACCCGCCTGGACGCGGCGGTCGGCCGCCTCACCGCCCAGGGCAGGACCGAGGAGACCGAGTCGCTGACCTCCCTGGCGGCCCAGCTGCGCGACGAGAGGTGAGGACGAGGGACGAGGCCAGGGGCGCGGACCAGGGGCGGGAGGGCCGCGCACAGCCCTTCCGCCCCGCTGCGCACCGACCGTGACCTGCTGCTCCAGGGGTACCGCGTCCTTCCTGCCGAGGCCTGTCCGCGCCGGACGGGGAGCCTTTGCTGAGGAGTCGTCACACCCGCAAGGAATCCGGCGGTTCGCCGCCGCCTCCGGTCCCTCCCGCGCGGGGGCGGGTCCGCGTCCGGCACGGCACCGACCCGCGAGGACGCCGCGGCCGCCGTGCGACGGCCGCGGCCGGGCGCCCGCCCCGCCGTGAACTTCGCGCTCAGAAAGTCTTGTTGGCCTCGTTGACACGCCACAAGCACAGGCGTTTCACTCGACACTCGTGCATGGCAACGTTGTCAGGCCGTGGGAGCGACCCGAACTGTTGCCTGTCGCCGGCATTCCGGTGTTTTTCGGCGCGCCGACACCTGATGTGCGAAGCACGAACCGCTGCGGAGGCAACCGATGGTGAGACCCCGACGTCCAGCTGCACCAGCCGACCGAGCAAGATTCCGCCGACGCCTGGTCGCCGTGTGCGTCCTTGGCATGGCGGCCCTTCCGCTGCAGGCGCTCGGCAGCGCCCAGGCCGCGGGCAACGCGACACCGCCCCTCGTGAAGGACCCCGCATCCCTCGTCAACCCCCTGATCGGCACCTCCGGTGCGGTGGACACCTTCCCCGGCCCCGACATGCCGGCCGGCATGGTGCAGTGGGGCCCCGACACCACCCCGCACCGCCCCGACGGCGGCGGCTACGAGTACGCCGACAGCAAGATCTCCGGCTTCAGCCTCACCCATGTCTCGGGGCCGGGCTGCCCTGTCGCGGGCGACCTGCCGATCCTGCCGGTGACCGGTGCGCTGTCGGGCGACCTCGGCGGCACGTCCGTCGGCTTCGGCCACGACAAGGAACAAGCCGCCGTCGGCTCCTACAAGGTCACCGACGCGAACGGGGTCGCCACCGAGCTGACCGACACCACCCGTGCCGGCATCGGCACCTTCACCTTCCCCTCGGACCGGCAGGCGAACCTGCTGTTCAAGCTCAGCGGGGGCGCCACCCAGGTGGACGGAACCCGCGTCCAGGTGGTGAACAGCAAGGAGATCAGCGGCGCGATCGACAGCGGCCACTTCTGCGGCGCCGCCAACCGGTACACGCTGCACTTCGACGTCAAGTTCGACCGCCCGTTCACCGCGAGCGGCACCTGGGTCGGCAGCACCATCACCCCCGACGCCACGTCGCTGAAGGCCGGCAAGGTGGTGCAGACCCCGAAGAAGTCCACGTCGGCACCGCTGAAGGAGAAGCACTTCACCGTCCCGGCGAAGCCGGCCCCGACGGTCCACAAGAACGGCGGCAAGACCGCCGCCGCGTCCGCCCAGCCGCCCACGACCGGCGCGAACGGCATGTACCTCACCTTCGACACCTCCGCGAACCCCAAGGTGACCGCGAAGGTCGGTGTCTCGTACACGAGTGACGCGAACGCGGCGGCCAACCTCGGCGCCGAGATCGGCAGCTGGAACGTCGGCGCCGTCGAGAAGGCCAACCACGACGCCTGGAACACGGTGCTGAAGAACATCCAGGTCGGCGGCGGATCCACCGACCAGCAGACGCAGTTCTACACCGCGCTCTACCACGCCCTGCTGCACCCGAACGTCTACTCCGACACCAACGGCCAGTACATGGGCATGGACAACCAGGTCCACAAGCTGGCCAAGGGGCAGCAGGCCCAGTACGCCAACTACTCGGGCTGGGACACCTACCGCTCCCAGACCCAGCTGATGGCGCTGGTCGAGCCCAAGGTGGCGAGCGACGTCGTCACCTCGATGCTCAACGGCTACGACCAGACCGGCCTGCTGCCCAAGTGGGCCTCGAACAACGGCGAGAGCTACGTGATGGTCGGTGACCCGGCCGCCGGCATCATCGCCGACGCGTACGCCTTCGGCGCGACCGGCTTCGACACGGACAAGGCCCTCGCGGCCCTCCAGCACGAGGCCACCGTCCCGAACAACGACCGCCCCGGCGAGTCGGTGCGGGACGCCGAGGGCTACCTCCCGCTCGACGAGAGCTACGGCTGCTGCAACTTCTACGGCCCGGTCTCCACCCAGCTGGAGTACGACTCCGCCGACTACGCCCTCGCCGCCTTCGCCAAGTCGCTCGGCAAGACGTCGGTCTACGAGAAGTTCGCCACCCGCGCCCAGGACTGGATGAACGTCTTCAACCCGCAGTCCGGCTACCTCCAGGCCAAGAACAAGGACGGCCAGTTCGCGAGCGGTTTCACCCCCGGCACCTCCAACGGCTTCGTGGAGGGCACCTCGGCCCAGTACACACCCATGGTCCCCTTCAACCTGAAGCAGCTCATCCAGGCCCGGGGCGGCACCAAGGCGTACTCGTCCTACCTGGACAGCCTGCTCGACGACATCACCCGTCCCGGCAGCACCGACGCCGACCTGAGCAACGAGCCCAGCGTGGAGATCCCCTGGGAGTACAACTACACCGGCGAGCCCTGGAAGACCCAGGCGGCCGTCCGTGACGCCCAGCAGGACCTGTACTTCAACGCCCCGGTCGGCTCCTTCGGCAACGACGACCTCGGTGCCATGAGCTCCTGGTACGTCTGGTCCGAGCTGGGCATGTACCCGGAGACCCCGGGCGCGGACACCCTGGTGCTCGGCAGCCCGGTGTTCCCGGTGGCCCAGGTGACCCTGGGCGGCGGAAAGACGGTGCGGATCAACGCACCGCAGGCCGCGACCGACGCGCCGTACGTTCAGTCGCTGAACGTCAAGGGCAAGGCGTGGAACGCCTCCTGGCTCACGTACCAGCAGTTCAAGGGCGCGGGCACGCTCGACTACACGCTCGGCACCCGGCCGAACACCTCCTGGGCGTCCGGCCCGTCGGCGGTGCCGCCGTCGGACACCACGGGCGGCGGCCGGGTGCTGGCGGCGACCGGTCCCGGCAACGGCCTGGTCCTCCAGCCGGGCGCGAGCGACGACAGCACCCTGGACCTGACCAACCTCGGGGACAAGGCCGTCACGGTCGACTGGACGGCGGCGGCGCCCGCCGGCGTCACCCTGGGCAGCGCGTCCGGCTCGCTGACCGTGCCCGCCTCGGGCAGTGCCGAGGCGAAGGTCCACGTGACGGCGGGTCCGGACGAAGGCACGTTCCCGGTCACGTTCGCCCTGACCGACCACGACACCGGTGCGGCGCTGTCCGGGGCGGCGCTCCGGGTCGCCGTGGCCAAGGCCGGTGCCCTGTGGCCGTACGACACCAACGAGGGCATCTACCCCGACGGCACCGGCTACTCGGGCGGCTTCGACGGCGGCGGCTGGGCCTACTCGCAGAACGCGCTGTCGGCGGCCGGTGTCACCAGCGGCTCCACCCTCACCGTGGACGGTGTCTCCTACACCTGGCCGACGGTGAAGTCCGGGCAGCCCGACAACCTGGAGATGGCCGGCCAGACCATCCCCATGCCGGCCGGCACCTCGGGCGCCTCGCTGGGTCTGCTGGGCTCGGCGACCAACGCGCCCACCGACGGCAGCGGGGTCTCCGGCACACTGACCGTCACCTACACCGACGGCACCACCTCGCAGGCGACGGTCGGCTTCTCCGACTGGACGCTGAACGGCGGGCCGAGCAAACCGCTGCCGGGTGACACGACGGCCGTCAGCACGGGCTACCGGAACACCGGGAGCGGCGGCCGGGACAACGTGAAGACGTTCGTCTTCGCCACGAAGGTACTGCTGGACGCGAGCAAGCAGGTGGCGTCGGTGACGCTGCCGGTGACCGGCTCGACCGGCACCGACCACCTGTTCGCCTACGGCTTCGGCCAGTAGGCCTGACCCAGCACGGACGAGGGGGCCGGTTCCCCTGGGCGCGCGCCCAGGGGAAC